>DATCXY010000026.1:0-11885 GCA_036570585.1 Solimonas sp.
ATCGCAACGTGCCGTGGTGGCTGGGGCCGCGCAAGACGCCGCCGGAACTGAGCCGGCTGCATGATCGCCTGCGCGATGCAATGCTGCGTACCGACACGCCAATCGAGCGCATGCGCTTTGCACCGCACCTGACCATCATGCGTGCCGACCGCGCGTTGCCACCGACACCGATCGCGCCGATCGAATGGTGCGTTGACGAGTTCGTCCTGATCCGCAGCCACCTCGACCAGCAGCCGATCAGCTACGAGATCGTCGGCCGCTGGGCACTTGATGGCGAGCCCGAGGACATCATCGAGCCGCGCCAGCCGCAGCTCGATCTTGGCTTCTGAGCCGGTTGGATCTCAGGGCTGCTGCAAGGACGTGAAGAAATCCCAGATCTCGTCGGTCGCATTGAAGTCCTTGGCGACCTTGCCGAGCAGCGACACACCGGTGTAGTTGCCCTGCGGCCAGGTGTGGCCGCCGCCATCGATGGCGTAGTAGCGTGCGCCGCCGCCGGGTGCACAGCCGCCGGCCTCCTGGAGCGTCGTGACGGTGCCATCGCTTTCGGTATCCGGCATCTGGCTGGTGATGGTCTGGGCCGGATCGCAGCCGCCGAGCGCGACGTAGCGGGCAAACGCCTGTTGGCCGGTCAGCAGGCCGAGCCCGATGTTGGCTTCGAGGTTGATCCGCGAATCACGGCTGCCGAGCATGATCGCCATAGGCACGACCGGCGCGGAACCGCAGGCGGTACTCTGCGACTTGCGCAGCGTGGCAGCGACGATCGCAGCTCCGGCGATCAGGTCCGGGCGCGCGCAAGCGAGGCGCTCGACCATGAATCCGCCGTTCGACATGCCGGTCAGATAGACGCGCTTGGGATCGATCGGACGCAGCATGGTCGCAGTGGTGATCAACTGCGAGAGAAAGCCGACGTCATCCGTTCCGTCGCTCTTGTCCGGGTTTTCATTCCACTCGTCGTCGGCCTCCGGCAGGATCACCCAGGCACCGTGCTCGGCGGCCAGACGGCCGGCCTCGATCAGGTTGGCCATCACTTCCGGCGTGCCGTAGTGGTAGTGCAGCACCACCACCGCTGGCGCGAGCGGATCGGTCTGCACGTTCGGCATGATGTACAGCACTTTGCGTGTGACGCCCTGCCAGACGATGTCTTCCTCGAAGCTGCTGGTGCCTTCAGTCGGTTCGAGGTATTGGTGCTTGAGACGTTCGAATGTTTCCTGCAGGCCGCCACCGAGCGTGCCAAGCGTCGTGCCGAGGCCGCCGCCGAGGGTGTCCAATGTGCTGCCGAGCCCTCCGACCAGGGTCTTGAGGCCGTCGCCAAACGCGGCAGACGCGGACAACGGCAGAACAGCCAAACATACGATCAGCGCGCGGCGCAAAAGACGTAGCGACATCGATGAGTCCCCAAGATCCCCGGTAATGTGACGAAGTGTAACCGCGGCCTATGGCGGATGCTGCGTGTCCGGTTTGTGGGACAATGCCGGCTCGCCGCCGCATTAGTGCCGTGCTGTAGATCAAAGGTCTGCGCCAGCTTGTCGCAAGTCTCAGTTTTTGAGCCTGTGTCGGTGCATCATGCGCGCGAACTCTTTCCACGAATTGCAGAGACCCCATGGACGATAACCGCAAGAAAGCCCTTGAAGCCGCGCTGTCTCAGATCGAGAAACAGTTCGGCAAGGGTGCAATCATGAAGATGACGCCGGGCATGCAGGTGCCGGATGTCGAAGTGATTTCGACCGGCTCGCTGACGCTTGACACGGCGCTCGGTATCGGCGGCCTGCCGCGGGGTCGCGTGGTCGAGATCTATGGCCCGGAATCGTCCGGCAAGACCACCTTGACGCTGCACGCCGTCGCCGAGTGTCAGAAGGTCGGTGGCGTCGCCGCGTTCATCGATGCCGAACATGCACTCGATATCGGCTACGCGCAGCGGCTCGGCGTGAAGGTCGAGGATCTGGTGATCTCGCAGCCGGATACCGGCGAGCAGGCACTGGAAATCTGCGACATGCTGGTGCGCTCGAACAGCGTCGACATGGTCGTCATCGATTCGGTCGCGGCGCTGGTGCCGAAGGCCGAAATCGAAGGCGAGATGGGCGACTCCAGCGTCGGCGTGCAGGCGCGTCTGATGTCGCAGGCACTGCGCAAGCTGACCGGCAACATCTCGCGCTCGAAGTGCATGGTGGTGTTCATCAACCAGATCCGCATGAAGATCGGCGTCATGTACGGCTCGCCGGAAACCACGACTGGCGGCAATGCGCTGAAGTTCTACGCCTCCGTGCGCCTCGACATCCGCCGCACCGGCTCGATCAAGAAGGGTGACGAGGTGATCGGCAACGAGACGCGCGTCAAGGTCGTCAAGAACAAGATGGCGCCGCCGTTCAAGGAAGCGCACTTCGAGATTCTCTACAACGAAGGCATCTCCAAGCTTGGCGAGTTGATCGATCTTGGCGTCGACAATGGCATCGTCGACAAGTCCGGCGCCTGGTTTGCGTACAAGGGCGACAAGATCGGCCAAGGCAAGGAAAACGCGCGCAACTATCTGCGCGAGCGCCCGGAAGTGGCGGCCGAGGTCGAGGCAGCGATCCGCGCCAAGCTCAATCCGGAGCGTGCGGAACGCGAAGCGGCGCGTGCGGAAACCGCGGCAGCCAAGTAGCAGGACGCGGGAACGTGCGCCGCTCGATGCCGGGGCGGCGCGCGAACGCGCGCTGAAGCTGTTGTCGCGGCGTGAGCACTCTGCTGCAGAACTGGCATTCAAGCTGCAGCGGCGTGGTGCCGAAGCCGACATCGCGCAGGCAGCGGTCGCCAAGGTTCAGGACGCAGGCCTGCAGTCCGATGATCGCTATGCCGAGATGCTGGTGCGCAATCGCATCGAGCAGGGTTACGGCCCGCTGCGCATCCGGGGGGAACTGGCATCGGCCGGCATTGACGAGTCGGTGGCACGTGCCGCACTCGCTGCTGCCGATTGCGACTGGACCGCGCGCTGCGCCGAACTGCGCCGGCGCAAATTTCGGAACCAACCCAAGGGCGCGGCCGACTGGCAGAAGCAATACCGCTATCTGGCCAGCCATGGCTTCACGGCCGATGCGATTCGCGCGGCGATGAAATCTAGTTCAACGCCGGAGGAGGACTGGACGGAATCGTTCGAGGACTTTCCGTGACCGGCACCCCGGGCTGAAATGGAATCCGTGTCGGCAACGATGGCGCCATCCGTGCCGCGAGTTCGGCGCGGATCTGCGGCATCGCCGCCAGTGCTGCGCGTTCGCCCTGCAGGATCGCCTGCTGCTTGGACTCGAAATTGCTGGAACTGATGCCGGTCAGGTCGGGACGAATGACGACGTCGGCCTGCGGCAGTTCGGCGGCACGGATCGATTGGCCCATGATCTCGAAGCTGCGCATCAGCAGATCGAGCTTGCCGGTCGTCGCGGTGCTCGGCGGCGGCGTCGAGACATCGACCGCGATGATGAAATCCGCACCGAGCTGGCGCGCATAGCGGATCGGCAGTGGGCTGACGAGGCCGCCATCGACATACTCGACACCGCCGATCACCACCGGCTGGAACACGCCCGGTACCGATGACGAGGCGCGCACGGCCTGGCCGACATTGCCGCGTTGGAACAGCACCGCCTGACCGGTATCGACGCGGGTCGCGACGCAGGCAAACGGGATGTTGAGTCCTTCGATCGGTCGGTTCTTGACTGCCTGATTGACGAAATCCTGCAGCGCCTCGCCGCGGATCAGGCCTTTGCCGAACATCGACCAGTCGGCGATCGTCGCGCGATCCAGCGCAAACGCCATCTCCTGCAGGTCGAAGCCGCTGTAGCCGGCCGCATACAGCGCGCCGGCGACGCTGCCGGCGCTGGTGCCGATGATCAGGTCAGGCTTGAGGCCCTGGGTATCGAGCAGCTTGAGCACGCCAACGTGGGCGAAACCGCGCGCGCCGCCTCCGCCGAGCACCAGCGCGACCTTGGGTGGCGGCGGCAGGGGCGGCGGGGTCTCGATGATCGGCGCCGGCGGCTTCGAAACGCAGGCTGCGCAAAGTACGACGAGCAGGCAGAGGACAACGCGACGGGACGTCTTGGGCTTCATGGCCGCGCAATTCTACGAAAAGCCCGCCGTTGGCGGGCAGGTCGATGGCGACGGCGTAGCCACTTGTTTAACATAGCGCCCCTTTTGCCGCCCCCTTTCCCGCGGATTGCACAGCCGATGAGCAGCAAGCCCATGACCAGCAACGATTTGCGCACCAGGTTCCTGGAGTTCTTCCAGAGCAAGGGGCATACGATCGTGCCCTCGTCGCCGCTGGTGCCGGGCAACGATCCGACGCTGCTGTTCACCAACGCCGGCATGGTGCAGTTCAAGGACGTGTTCACCGGGCAGGACAAGCGTGCCTACACGCGCGCTGCCAGCTCGCAGAAATGCGTGCGCGCCGGTGGCAAGCACAACGATCTCGAGAACGTCGGCTACACGGCGCGGCACCACACGTTTTTCGAGATGCTCGGCAACTTCAGCTTTGGCGACTACTTCAAGCAGGATGCGATCGCCTACGCCTGGGAGTTCATCACGTCCGCAGACTGGCTTGGCATCGACAAGAATCGTCTGCTGGTCACCGTCTATCACAACGACGACGAGGCTTACGGCATCTGGCACGAGCAGGTCGGCGTGCCGGCTGATCGCATC
Organism: Solimonas sp.; assembly: GCA_036570585.1. Lineage (GTDB taxonomy): Bacteria > Pseudomonadota > Gammaproteobacteria > Nevskiales > Nevskiaceae > Solimonas. The sequence goes on from DATCXY010000026.1 coordinate 4,660, forward strand.
GTGCGCATCGGCGACAGTCCCGGCACTGCCGGGACGGGTGCCATGCCGAAATCCGACAATTTCTGGGCGATGGGCGACACCGGCCCTTGCGGGCCGTGCACCGAGATTTTCTACGATCACGATCCGGATGGCTCCAAAGGCATCTGGGGCGGCCCGCCGGGATCGCCTGAAGAAGATGGTGATCGCTGGATCGAAATCTGGAACGTCGTGTTCATGCAGTTCGAGCGTGGCAGCGATGGCGTGATGGCGCCGCTGCCGGCCCCAAGTGTCGACACCGGCATGGGCCTGGAACGCATCGCCGCGCTACTGCAGGGATACAACGACAACTACCGCACCGATACCTTCGCGCATCTGATTGCGGCGGTTGCAAAGCTCGCGGGTCAAGAGCCGTACGCGAACGCCTCGCAGAACGTGATCGCCGATCACATTCGCGCGACCAGCTTCCTGATCGCGGATGGCGTGATGCCGTCGAATGAGGGTCGCGGCTATGTCCTGCGTCGCATCATGCGTCGTGCGATCCGCCACGGGTACAAGCTCGGCCTGAACGGCGCGTTCTTCTACAAGCTGGTTGCGCCGCTGGCCGAAATCATGGGCGGCGCGTATCCCGAGCTGAACGACAAGCGTAAGCTGATCGAAAAGACCATCCACGCCGAAGAAGACAGCTTTGCGATCACGCTCGACAAGGGCATGAAGCTGCTCGAAGAGGCGATCGCCAGACTGTCCGATAAAACGATTCCCGGCGATGTCGTGTTCAAGCTGTACGACACCTACGGTTTTCCGTTCGACCTGACCGCCGACATTGCCCGCGAACGCGAGCTGACGCTGGACGAAGCCGGCTATGAGCGCGAGATGGAAGCGCAGCGCACGCGCGCCCGCGCTGCCAGCAGCTTCAAGTCGGCTGGCACGCTTGCATATGAAGGCGAGGACACTTGCTTCGTTGGCTATGACGGTTTGAGCGCTGAGGCCAAGGTTCTCGCGCTATATCGCGACGGCCAGGCGGTCGATGCACTGAATGTCGGCGACGCCGGCGTGGTCGTGCTCGACAACACGCCGTTCTATGCCGAGTCCGGTGGACAGGTTGGCGATCGTGGCACGATCGGAAGCTTCGACGTGCAGGACACGCAGAAGCTCAAAGGCAGCGTATTCGGTCATCACGGCGTGCAGAAAGACGGCACGCTGAAAGTTGGTGATCGCGTCAAGGCGGTCGTTACCGACAGCATTCGCCGCGCGACCATGCGCAATCATTCGGCGACGCATCTGCTGCATCGCGCGCTGCGTGATGTGCTCGGCGCGCATGTTGCGCAGAAGGGCTCCCTGGTCGACGAGCAGCGCACGCGTTTCGATTTCTCGCACAACGCTGCAGTCACGGCCGACGAGATCGCCGAGATCGAAGATCGCGTCAACCGCGCGGTGCTCGCCAACGTACCGGTCAGCGTAGCCGTGATGAGCTACGACGAGGCGATCAAGGCCGGCGCGATGGCGCTGTTCGGCGAAAAGTACGGCGACGAAGTGCGGGTGCTGGCGATGGGCCAGGGAGACAACAATTATTCGACGGAGTTGTGCGGTGGCACGCATGTGTCGCGCACCGGCGACATCGGCTTGTTCAAGATCACCTCCGAAGGCGGCGTCGCCGCCGGCGTGCGCCGCATCGAGGCGATCACCGGCGAGAACGCGCTTGCATATTTGCGCGCGACCGAAGGCAAGCTGAAGAAAGTCGGCGATCTGGTTCGCGGCGGCGCCGACGAGATTTACGCCAAGGTCGAGCAGTTGCTCGAACGCGGCAAGCAGCTCGACAGGGAAATTGCCGCGCTGAAGGGCAAGCTGGCGTCGAGCGCCGGCAGCGATCTCGCTTCGCAGGCGCAGGACATCAAGGGCGTGAAACTGCTGGCGGCCAAGCTTGATGATATGGGCGGCAATGATCTGCGCACGCTGATGGATCAGCTCAAGAACAAGCTCGGCTCCGGCATCGTTCTGCTCGGTAGTGCGAGCGGCGACAAGGTCAGCCTGATCGCGGGCGTGACGGCGGATCTGACGGCGAAGGTCAAGGCGGGTGAACTGGTCAACTTTGTTGCCCAGCAGGTTGGCGGCAAGGGTGGCGGTCGCCCTGACATGGCGCAGGCTGGGGGTACGCAGCCGGATGCGTTGCCGGCGGCGATTGACAGCGTGGCGGCGTGGATCGAAAACAAATTGTAGGTGCACCTCTCAGGCGCGACCGCAGCGCCCACCGCGGGGAAAGGAATCGCGGCCAAGGGCCGCTCCTACAGGAATAAGGAAACATGGCACTCTTCGTTCAAAAATATGGTGGCACGTCTATGGGCTCGGTCGAGCGCATCGAGCATGTCGCACGCAAGGTCGCTGGGGTCCGCGAGCAGGGACATCAGGTCGTCGTGGTCGTGTCGGCGATGTCCGGCGAGACCGATCGGCTGTTGAAACTGGCCAAGTCGATTTCACCGCGCGGCAACAGACGTGAGTTCGACCAGATTGCCGCGACTGGCGAGCAGGTCACGATCGGTCTGCTGGCGCTGGCGCTGGAAAAGGCCGGGGTGCCGTCGCGCTCGTACACAGGTTGGCAGGTACCGATCCGCACCGATAGCGCACACATGAAGGCGCGTATCGAGAGCATCGACGCCGAAAAGCTGCGCGCCGATTGCGATGCCGGCATCGTGCCGGTGGTCGCTGGTTTTCAGGGCATCGATGAAACCGGTTCGGTCACGACGCTCGGCCGCGGCGGCTCGGACACCACTGGCGTGGCGCTGGCGACGGCGCTGAAGGCCGACGAATGCCAGATCTACACGGACGTCGACGGTGTCTACACGACCGATCCGCGCGTGGAACCGAAGGCGCGGCGTCTGGACAAGATCACTTTCGAGGAAATGCTGGAACTGGCGAGCCTGGGCTCAAAGGTCCTGCAGATTCGGGCCGTGGAATTCGCGGGCAAATACAAAGTCCCGCTGCGCGTGGTGTCGACGTTCGTCGACGGCCCCGGCACCCTGATTACGCTTGAGGACAGCAAGATGATGGAAGATCCGCTCGTTTCCGGAATCGCGTTCAACCGCGACGAGGCCCAGCTCACCGTTGCCGGCGTGCCGGATCGCCCCGGTATCGCTGCCGCGATCCTGGGACCTATCGGCGGAGCCAACATCGAGATCGACATGATCGTGCAGAACGTCGGCGCCGATGGCTCCACCGACTTCACGTTCACTGTGCACCGCAATGATTTCGAGCGCGCGCTGGAAATCAGCCGCAAGCTGGCGACTGAAATGGGTGCCAAGGGCGTCAACACCGCCACTGATATCGTCAAGGTTTCGCTGGTCGGCGTTGGCATGCGCAGCCATGCCGGCATCGCGTCGAAAATGTTCACCGCGTTGGCCGCTGCCGGTATCAATATCCGCATGATTTCGACTTCCGAGATCAAGATCTCGGTGGTGATCGAGGAAATCTACATGGAGCTTGCGGTACGCACGCTGCACAAGGCGTTCGGCATGGAAGACGCACCGTCCGTCGCGTAATTGTCCACAGGCTGGCGGTATGCCTGTCAGGATGGTTTCGTTGCCGAGAGGCTTGAAAACTGACGGAAGTCCATGGAGGACAATCCGATGCTGATATTGACGAGACGTGTGGGTGAAACCGTGGTGATCGGCGATGATATCGTCGTCACGGTGCTCGGGGTCAAAGGCAACCAGGTGCGAATCGGTGTAAAGGCGCCGCGTGACGTCGCTGTTCATCGCGAAGAGATCTTTGATCGGATCAAGCGGGAGGGCGATGAAGGTGATGTATCAGCTGCAGCCTGAGGGCCGAAAGCCGCTTTTTCGAAGGTAACTTCGACGCTGCAATTTTGTGCTTTCCTTTCGTGATCCGGATCGTTAGAATTGCGCCCCTTGCCGGGGCAGCAGCCCGGCATGGAGAGTGAGCCGGGCGGTCGCTCGGCCTTGCAGTCCCGGAGTGATGGCCGAGTGGACGAAGGCGCGCCCCTGCTAAGGGCGTATATGGTTTATCCCGTATCGAGGGTTCGAATCCCTCTCACTCCGCCAGATTTTTCATGATTGGCCGCGAGCCAGTTAACTGACGCAGATGAATTCGTAGCCATCTGCAGGTGTTTTTGTTGATCGTTTTAGTGTGCGCCCGTAGCTCAGCTGGATAGAGCACTTGGCTACGAACTAAGGGGTCGGAGGTTCGAATCCTTCCGGGCGCACCATTTGTAATGCAATGGGATCATCAAGTTACGCTTGATGGTCCTTTTTCATTTCTGGGGCGATTTCTTTGCTGTGCCCAAAATGGGCCCAAAAGATTTTGGCAATTTTCGGGTCGGTCGAAAGTTTGCGATTTTGACCCTTTAGCTCTTCCGATATTCAAACAGGTCGCTGGCCGGCATTTGAATAGCGCGCACAGCTTGTCGATGGCTTCGATATCGACGTCTCCCCTTATTTGAGTGACGCATCGCTTTGGAATTCAATCCCTGGAAGGAAGGAGATTGGACGTGAAGAAGCGGTACAGCGAAGAGCAGATCATCGGATTTCTGAAGGAAGCCGATTCAGGGTTCCGATAATAGAGCTGGGCTGACGGCATAGCTTTTGGGATGCCGGCGACCACCTGTATTGAGCTGGGCAAACCCAAGCCGAATCATTCAACGGACGGCTGTGCGACGAATGCCCAACGAGCACTGGTTCGCCAGCCTGGCGCGCAGGCAGTGATGAACGCTTGGTTCCACGAAATATGGCGAGGAACGACCGAAGAACGCTCGGCAGGCGCCAGCGACGCAGGAGCAGGTTTCGATGGGGCCATTACAAGGCCGGAATGCCTGTCGCTCCCGGAGAAGTCCAATCTCTGGATTGACGACGCTTTCGATGCTGGATAATGTACCTTACATTGTTAGCTTTACGCTGAAAACCAGCTTCAAGAATGATGCGTGCCGCCAGAAATCCAGAGATTGCGGAACCTGCAGATCCATAGTTGTCTGGAATGCACTGAATTGTGTGCGGCCTCTATCTCGTGCCCGATGTTCTGAGAATCATGATGTCATGGCCTATGTGATCGCCGCGCCTTGTGTCTCCGATTTTTCTTGCGTTGAGATTTGTCCTGTCAATGCCATTCATCCAGGGCCGTCTGATCCCGTATTCGATGCGGCAGAACAGCTCTATATCGATCCAGATACCTGCATCAATTGCGGCGCCTGTGTCGAAGCATGCCCGGTGCTGGCGATCTACGACGAAGGAAACCTGCCCAAGCGCTGGCGGCATTACGCTGAGATCAACCGGCAGTATTTCCTTCAGGGCAGAGCGCGTACGTGAAGGCAATGCGCGTTGCGGTCATTGGTGCGGGCGCCGCGGGAATGTATGCCGTCGAGAGCCTGCTCGAGCGCCGCGAGTTCGCGGTCGAGATTGATCTGTACGAACGTCTGCCTACACCCTGGGGCCTGGTGCGTGCGGGTGTCGCCCCTGATCATCCCGAGAAGAAACAGGTCTGCGATCGCCAGTTCGACTTTCAGCTCAAGGATGCGCGCGTCCGTTTCATCGGCAATGTCGCAATCGGCCGTGATGTCACCGCTGCTGAGTTGAGCCAGTGGTATGACGCAGTGATCTACGCCGTTGGCGCAACCGCCGATATCCGCATGGGACTTGCAGGCGAAGAGTTACCGGGTTGCCTCGCGGCGCGCGAGTTCGTCGCCTTCTATAACGGGCATCCGGATTTCAGTGCGCTGCCGCTCGATCTGTCGTGCGAGCGGGCCGTCGTAATCGGGAATGGCAATGTTGCGCTCGATATTGCGCGCATTCTCGCAACACCCGTGGCCGAACTGGAAAAGACCGATATTGCCGACCACGCTTTGCAAGCACTGCGCGGTAGCCGCATACGCGAGGTCGTCGTCCTCGGCCGTCGCGGCGCATGGCAGGCCGCGTTCAACAATCCGGAACTTGAGGAGTTCGAGCACCTTCCCGGTGTCGATGTCGCCGTGGAAGGCGACGACCTTCTCGCGCATGATGAGGTGGCGAACGCGGCAAGCTGGGAAGCGCGCCGCAAGGTCGAGACGCTGCGCCGCCTGAGTGCCCGCCCGCGTATTCCTGGCAACAAGCGCATTGTCTTCCGCTTTCTCGGTACGCCCGTGGAACTACTCGGCTCCCACCAGCTTGCGCATCTGCGGGTCGTGCACAACAGGTTGGAGCGGGACGCGCAAGGGCGCCTGCAGGCACTCCCAACCGATCAGACTTCGATACTGGACACAGGGCTCGTATTGCGGGCGATCGGCTATCGGGGGACGCCGATGCCCGGGCTCCCCTTTGACGATGTGCGAGGTGTCATCCGCAATCAGCAAGGGCGCGTGATCGACGATGCCGGCCACGTACTTCGTGGCGTGTACACCAGCGGCTGGATCAAGCGTGGCTGCCGCGGAATCATCGGCAGCAATCGTAAATGTGCCCGCGAGACCGTGGCTCAGCTGCTGGATGATTGGGCATCGGGGAGGCTCGCAGGGCCTGCGCTGAACAAGGAGGCCGTGCTGGCCGCAGTGCGGGCACGTCAACCCGACGCCCTGTCGCTTGGCGACTGGCTGGCAATCGACCGTCACGAGCGTGACGCCGGGCGTCAACAGGGCCGGCCGCGCGTGAAGTTGACCGACGTCCCCGGGCTTCTCGAAGTCGCCAGAACCCGCGGCTGAATGCTTAGTGTCACCCCGATGGGGAGAGCTGGATGAATACGAACACGAACACTCGTCGCCACACCTTCTGCCGCATCTGCGAGCCCCACTGTCCGCTGCAGGCAGAAATCGATGCTGACGGCCAAGTCATACAGCTGCATCCGGACCCGGGCCATCCCAGCGGTGGCACCCCTTGTCACAAGGGCCTCTCGTTCCTGAAGGTCCATCGTGATCCCGACCGCCTGAACTGGCCTTTGCACCGGGCCAATCCACGCAGTGAAGCGCGCGGCCAGTTCGAGCCGACCACATGGGAGCACGCACTCGGCGATATCGGCGCGCGTATCAAGGCGCTGAGCGAAAAGCATGGGCCGGATTCCGTCGCGGTCTACTTTGGCAATCCCTCGGTGTTCAATGCCGGCGGCCTGATGATGACGAGCGTGTTTCTGGAGACGCTGGGAACCCGTATGCGCTTCAGCGCCGCCACGCTTGATGCCAGCAACAAGTTTGCCGGCGCCGGCGCCATCTACGGCTCGGCTGGCGCATTCATGGCACCGGATATTTACCACACGCACTACCTGCTCGTTCTCGGCAGCAACCC
>DATCXY010000027.1:0-3786 GCA_036570585.1 Solimonas sp.
ATCTGCACCCAGGGCCGTTCGCTGATGGCACTGTTGTGGCGCTGCAGTGGACCTTCCGGACGGAATTCCGGGGGGAGCGTCCGCAGGTGGGCATTGGCGCTCATTGGGCACCGCCATGTCGTTTGCGCGTCCAGGCTTGCAGGCCGTTGATGAGCAGCAGCAGGATCAGCGACAGGCTCAGCATCGCGACCGCGACCGCGCTGGCACCGGCGTAGTCGAATTCTTCGAGCTTGATGATGATCAGCAGCGGCGCGATCTCGCTGACCATCGGCATGTTGCCGGCGATGAAGATGATCGAGCCGTACTCGCCGGCGGCGCGCGCGAACGCAAGCGCGAAGCCGGTGAGGATCGCGGGCAGCACGGCCGGCAGGATCACGCGAATCACTGTCTGCAGGCGGTCGGCGCCCAGCGATGCGGCGGCTTCCTCAAGCTCCTTCTCGGCGTCTTCTAGCACCGGTTGTACGGTGCGCACGACGAACGGCAGGCCGATGAACGTGCACGCGACGATCACGCCCAGCGGCGTGTATGCGACCTTGATGCCGATCGCATCCAGATACTGGCCGATCCAGCCGTTGGTCGAATACAGCGCCGTCAGCGCGATACCGGCGACCGCCGTCGGCAGCGCGAACGGCAGATCGATCAGCGCGTCGAAGAAGCGCTTGCCGGCGAAGCGATAGCGCACGAACACCCAGGCGACCAGCGTGCCGAACACCGCGTTGATCAGCGCGCCGATCAGCGCCGAGCCGAAGCTGAGACGCAGCGCAGCCAGCACGCGCGGCGAGAAGATCACCTCGATCAGGCCGTGCCAGCCCAGGTTCGATGACCTGAAGAACACGCCGGTCAGCGGGATCAGCACGATCAGGCTCAGATACAGAATGCTGAATCCGAGCGACAGGCCGAAGCCGGGAATCACCGAGCGTGGCGGACGACGTTTGACGAGTGCGGTCATGATGGCCTCCGATGGTTTCAGCGGGCGACGATCTGATCGAACACACCGCCATCGGCGAAGTGCCGGGCGTAGGTCGCCGGCCAGTCGTCGACCGAGAACAGCTTCAGCGCCGGGAACTCGGCGGCGTGGCGCGCCAGTACCTTCTCGTCCGACGGGCGCAGGCCGTTTTTCGCGATGAGCTCTTGGCCGGCGTCCGAGTAGTGGTATTCGAGATAGGTCTGCGCGAGCACGGTGTTGCCCTTTTTGGCGGCGACCTTGTCGACGATCGCGACCGGGTTGTCGGCGCGGATCGACAGTGATGGCACGACGATGTCGATCCGGTCGGCGCCGAACTCTTTCTGAAGCAGTACCAGTTCGTTTTCGAAGGTCAGCAGAACGTCGCCGATGCCGCGCTGCACGAAGGTCGTGGTCGCGCCGCGGCCACCGGTATCGAATACCGGCACGTTCTTCAGGAATGCGGTGACGAAGGCGCGCGCCTTGGCATCGTCGCCGCCGAGCTGCGTCAGCGCGTACTGCCAGGCGGCGAGGTAGCTGTAGCGGCCGTTGCCGGAGGTCTTCGGTTTCGGGATGACGATGCCGACACCCGGCCGGACGAGGTCGTTCCAGTCCTTGATGTGCTTGGGATTGCCTTTGCGCACGAGGAACAGGATCGTCGACCACGATGGGCTCGCCTGATGCGGGAATTTGTGCGCCCATTGCGGATCGATCAATCCGGCCTTGGCGACCGCGTCGATGTCGAGCGGGTTGTTGGTCGTCAGCACGTCGGCGTCGAGGCCGTCGATCACGGCACGCGCCTGCTTGCTCGATCCTCCGTGCGATTGCTGCAACGCCGGTGCCGTGCCGGTCTTGTCTTTCCAGTACGCGGCGAACGCCGGATTGAAGTCGCGATAGAAATCGCGCGCGACATCGTACGAGGCGTTGAGCAGCTGCGGCGCCGCATGGGCGGAGGCGAAAACGGAAAGCGCCGTGATCGCGGCAAGGCGGTGGAACCAGCGTTTCATGGAATGTTCCGGAAGAGTTTTTATGAATGTTCAGACGAAGCGCAGTTCGCGGACGCCGACGCGGCGTTCCTGCGGCTGCAGGGTCCGGGCGAGCGGATACAGATCGCGATCGAGCCAGCGCGTGTTGCTGAGCCACAGGCCATCGACTTCGACGCCGTAAGCACGGTTGACGATGACGATCCGTCGCAGCCGCTGATCGAGCAGTGCGAGCTTGTTGTCGGCGCGCAAGCCGAGTTCGAGGATCTGCACGAACGCGTAGTCGCTGAGCAGGCCGACGTGACGCTGCGCGAGCGGCCGCAGCACGTCGGTGACGAAGTGCCAGGTGTCAGATTTTCCAGGCACGCGTGCCTTGAGCTTCAGCGTGCCGTTGTGCATCAGCCACACGCCGTCGATGACCTTGAACGGATGCACGTTGTCGAGTCCGCTGCCGCCCTTGGTCTGGCGGCGCAGGTGCAGCACGTATTCGCTGTCGCGCAAGGCGTGCTCGACATCGATCAGTTCGGCGACGTCGACGGTCGTGCGCCGCTGGATCAGCGGTTTGCCATTCGTATCGAAGCCCATCAGACCCCAGCCGTGCGGGTTGTGCGCGGCTGCCGCCGCGAGCAGCTCACCGGGAATCTCGACGCCGGCCGGCTTGTGGATGATCAGGCACATGGCGAGGCCTCAGCCGAGCTTGGCCACGAGGACTTCCGTGGCCTTGAACACGGCGAGCACTTCATCGCCGACACGCAGCGGCAGGCGCTCGACGGAACTGGTCGTGACGATTGCGCTGAGGATGCCGGACGGAGTCTCGACTTCGATCTCGGAAACGACCGGCGCGCGGTGGATCGCGACGATGTTGCCCTTGAACTGGTTGCGCGAATTGATGGCTGCGATGCTCATGACGTTCTCGGCTGCGTGGGGGATTCGCGTGCGGATCGCCCTCGCGAAAGGGGACGGGACGGCGGCGGATGCCACCGCCCGCCATTCACGGGAGGAGCCGCTTATTTCTTGTAGATCTGATCGAACACGCCGCCGTCGCCGAAGTACTCGGGCTGCGCCTTGGCCCAGCCGCCGAAGTCGCGGATCGTGACGAGATCGAGCTTCGGGAACTGGCTCGCGTACTTCGCGGCGATCTGCGGATTCGACGGGCGGTAATCGTTCTGCGCGATGATTTCCTGTGCCTCGTCGGTGTACAGGTAATTCAGGTACGCCTCGGCGACCTTGCGAGTGCCCTTCTTGTCGACGACCTTGTCGACCACCGCGACCTGCGGCTCGGCGAGGATCGAAATCGACGGTACGACGATCTCGAACTTGTCATCGCCGAACTCCTTGCGCGCGAGGAAGGCTTCGTTCTCCCAGGCCAGCAGCACGTCGCCGAGACCGCGCTGCACGAAGGTCGTCGTCGAGCCGCGTGCGCCGGTATCAAGCACCGGCACGTTCTTGAACAGCGCCTGCGTGAACGCCTTCGCTTTCGCCGTATCGTTGTTGTTCGCTTTCAATGCGTAGGCATAAGCCGCCAGGAAATTCCAGCGCGCGCCGCCTGAGGTCTTCGGATTCGGCGTGATCACGCTGACGCCGGGCTTGACCAGGTCGTTCCAGTCGCGGATGCCCTTCGGGTTGCCCTTGCGGACCAGAAAGACGATGGTCGACAGATACGGTGAGGCGTGTTCCGGCAGTCGCGTTTCCCAGTCTTTCTTGATCAGATGGCCGGGCTCGACCAGCGGCAGGATGTCGCCGCCGAGCGCCAGCGTCACGACGTCGGCGTCGAGGCCGTCGAACACCGCGCGCGCCTGCTTGCCGGAGCCGCCGTGCGACTGCTGGATCGTCACGGTGTCGCCGGTCTTGGCCTTGTAC
>DATCXY010000028.1:0-1955 GCA_036570585.1 Solimonas sp.
CCAGCAAAGTCTGGCCTTTGCTGACGACGTCGCCCGGTTGCACATGCACGGCGACGATCTTGCCGTCGGAATGCGCGAGCAGGCGGCCGTCGGAACCGACGGCCGTTGTTTCAGCCGCGACCCATGTGATGTCGCGATAGCAGCGCGTCGCGCCATCGGCATCGAGCCAGATCAGATTGCCGTCCCGCGCGCAGCGGGCGGCTTGCTGCACGCCATCACAGACATAGTGGAATTCGCCAGCCACATTGCGCGTGATCCCGATTTCGATTTTGTGATCGCCTTCACTGATCGCAAAGCGACAGCCCGCATCGATGTGCAGCGCCAGTACATGTTCCTGCTCGCGTGACTTGAGCTTGCAGATCACCGGCGTGTCGTGCGAGCTGGCCCAACCGACAAATTCAGGCAACAGCCCATGTGCGTCGACCAGCGCGCGGGCATCGTCGAGATACAACGCAATCGCCGCCAGCGCGATTTGTCGAAACGAGTGCGTTTCGTTTGCGATCCGCTGCTGAGGAAAATGCCGCACTACGAAGCCCGTATTGAAATCACCAGACGCGAACGCTTCGTGCGCAAGAATTTTCGTGAGGTAATCCTTGTTGCTGGCAACACCCAGCAATACCGTCTCCTGCAACGCGGCGAGCAGCCGCGTCCGCGCGATTTCACGATCCTCGCCCCAGGCAATGAGCTTGGCTTGCATCGAATCGTAGAACGGGCTGACGACTTGCCCCTCGCAAAGATAAGTGTCGATGCGCACCCCGCTGCCGCAAGGCTCGCGCCAGCGCAGCACGGGTCCGGTTTGCGGCAGATAGTTCTGCGCCGGATCCTCGGCGCACAAACGCACCTCGATGGCCCAGCCGTTGCGCTGCGCGAGGATCTGCTCCTGCGTCAGTGGCAACATCTCGCCTTGCGCAACACGCAGCTGCCACTCGACCAGATCGACGCCGTAGACCAGCTCGGTGATCGGATGCTCGACCTGCAGCCGCGTATTCATTTCCAGGAAATAGAACCGGCCGTCAGCATCGAGCAGAAATTCAACCGTGCCGGCGCCGACGTAATTCACGGCCTTGGCCGCCGCGACTGCGGCCACACCCATCTGCGCGCGCAGCGTGTCATCAACGGCAGGACTTGGCGCTTCTTCCACGACTTTCTGGTTACGACGCTGCACCGAGCAGTCACGCTCGCCGAAATGCACAACATGTCCGTGTCGATCGCCAAACACCTGGATCTCGACATGGCGCGCGTCGACCACTGCTTTTTCGATCAGCAACTGGCCGCTGCCAAATGCGTTACTCGCTTCGGAGCGCGCGGATGTGATCGCCGTCGCCAGCTCGGCCTCGTCATGCACCAGTCGCATGCCGCGACCACCACCGCCCGCTGCCGCCTTCACCATCACCGGCAGACCGATCTTCTTGCCCTCGGCGATCAGCGTCGCATCGCTCTGATCATCGCCCTGATAACCCGGCACGCACGGCACGCCGGCCTCCAGCATGCGGATCTTCGATGCCGACTTGTTGCCCATCGCATCGATCGACGCCGGATCGGGACCAATGAAGATCAGTCCCGCGTCCTGCACCGCCTGCGCAAACTCGGCGCGCTCGGACAAAAATCCGTAGCCGGGATGGACCGCTTCGGCGCCGGATTGCTTCGCAGCCGCGAGAATCGCATCGATCAAGAGATACGAATCCTTCGCCGGCGCCGGGCCGATGCGAACGGCCTCGTCGGCCTCGCGCACATGCAGCGCCTCGGCATCCGCGTCGCTATAGACCGCGACCGTGCGATAGCCGAGACGCTTCGCGCCGCGGATCACACGGACCGCGATCTCGCCACGGTTGGCGACCAGAACCTTGCTGAATCGGGGCATCGTCTCTCTCGTGCTTTCTATTTATTTGCCCAGCCCGGGCTTCGCTTCTGCATGAACGCGGCAATGCCTTCCGGCGCTTCGCTGCCGCGTACGC
>DATCXY010000029.1:0-8523 GCA_036570585.1 Solimonas sp.
GAGCCGGACTGACCGCGCGGGCACGCTACGCTTTGCCCACCCTACGCTTGCTGCAATCGCCAACGGAAAGGGCGCCATGCGGCGCCCTTTCCGTCCCCCCGGTTTGCGTCGAAACGTCTAGCGCTTGAACAGCCCGACGAAGCGCACGACCTTGTCGATGGTCTTGACCATGCCGGCCGGTACCGGCTTGCCTTCGAGCAATTGCGTCAGCTGTTTCTTGTACTTGTCGGTCAGCGGCGGAAACATCGTGCGCGGGTCGACGACTTTCGGGCCTTCCTCGAACACGGTGCGCGCGTTCGAGCATTCGGCGAAGGTATTGAAGCCGACGAGGCGGCCGATGCCGCTGTGGTTGACGCCGCCGAACGGCAGGTACGGATTGGTGCCGGACTGCACGACGTTGTGGTTGAGCACCATGCTGCCGGAGGTCGTGTTCTTCAGGAAGAACTGCCATGACTCGCGGTCCTTCGAGAACACGTACGACGCCAGCGGTTTGTCACGGCCGCGGATGTAGTCGACCACTTCCTGGCGATCACGGTACGGCATGATGACGAGTACCGGCCCGAAGATCTCTTCCTGCATGATCTTCATGTCCGGCGTGGTGTTGGTGATGAGGGTCGGCGCGATGTAGCGGTCTTCGGCACGGAATTCGCCGCCCATGACGATCTTCGCGCCCTTGGCGCGCGCGTCTTCGACCAGCGCCTTGATGCGTTCGAAGTGCCGCGCATTGATGACGCGTGGATATTCCGGATTCTTGTCGAAGCCTTCGCCGCGCGGGTTGTACATCGCGGTGATTTCCTTGACCAGCGCATCGACATAGCGCGGCATCACCGACTCGTGCGCGAACACGTAGTCCGGCGCGATGCAGGCCTGGCCGGCGTTGCACATGCGACCCCACGAGGTCTTCAGCGCGGCGTCCTCGACATCGGCACTGGCATCGACGATCGACGGATTCTTGCCGCCCATCTCCAGCGTCACCGACGCGAAGTGTTCGGCGGCGGCGCGCATGACGATGCGGCCGACCGTGTTGTTGCCGATGTAGAAAATGTGATTGAACGGGCAGGCGAGCAGCGCGGTGGCGGCTTCGACACCGCCTTCAACGATCGTGACTTCGCCGTCCGGAAACGCTTCGGCGACGATATCGGCCATCACCTTCGATGACGGTGCCGCCAGTTCCGACGGTTTGACGATGATCGCATTGCCTGCGGCCAGCGCGCCGAGCACCGGCAGAAAGCCGATCACGTATGGCGCGTTCCAGCTCGGCAGCACCAGCACCATGCCCTTGGCTTCGTAGTGCAGATAGCACTTCTTGCCGAGCGTCATCAGCGACGGCGGCGCGGACTTGTCGCTCATCCAGTCGGCGAGATGCTTCTCGATGTGCTCGGCTTCCATCTTCAGCATCACCAGCTCGCCATCGACGTCCGGCGGCGACAGGCCGCGCTCGGCCTTGACCGCTTCGTAGATGCGCGGGCGTGCGGCGAGCGTTGCCGCCATCAGGCGGCGGATGCGCGCGATGCGCTGCTCGGCCGTGCTTTGTGAAAGCTGCGGAACCAGCTTCGCGACGCGATCGAACGTCGTGCGGATCTCGTTGCCGACGGGAAGATTGATGACGGTGCTCATGGGCGCTCCTCGATAATGCGCTCCGCATGTTGGTCTTTCATGGGGCAGCTCACCTCGTCCGGATGGCTGGGGTTCAATGCCCGGATCGCGCCGCTGCTTCCGGCGTGAACTGGGCCGGTGACATCGGGTGGTTGATCTGCCACCACTGGCGGCTCTCGTTGACCAGATAGCTCGCCTCATAACTGCCGGCGGTCAGATCGTGATAGATCGACACGCCGCGGTGCCAGGCCTTGCCTTCCTGCGAATAGTGATAGGTGATCAGCGGCACGCGCCAGAGCTGCCCGCGGGAATCGTAGTTGTCGGCCATCAGCGCCAGCCAGCTGTCCTCGTCGATGTACAGGCGGCGCTTGCTGTAGATGTGACGCACGCCTTCCTTGAGCGTGCCTTCGAGCACCCAGACGCGATGCAGCTCGTAGCGCAGATACTCCGGATTGACCGTGTTCGGCTTGATCAGCTGGCTGTATTTCACATCCGGATCGTTGATGCGGAAGTTGTCGTATGGAACATACATTTCCTTCTTGCCGACCAGCTTCCATGTATAGCGCTCGGGCGAGCCATTGAAACCGTAGTCGTCGTCGACCGTGCGAAATCCGGCGGGCGGCACCGGATAATCGAAGCCGACTTCCGGTGCCTGGCGCACGCGCCGCGTGCCGGGCAGGTACTGCCAGGATTGCGTCGCCGCATTGGTGTAGTTGTTCGGCTGGAAGCCGACCGCAACGAAGCCGCGATCGCGCTCCGGCAGGCGGTAGCCCGTGTAGAAGTGCGCCGTGAACGGTTCGCTGTATGAGCGCTTGCGCTTCGGATCGTTATTGTCGACCAGCACCATGAATTTCTGGCGACCCCAGGCCACGCTGCCGCCGGCGTAGACATCGGCGATGTCGCAGATCGTCTGCTCGGTATAAACGCGGCCGGCATTGCTGACGTTCCAGATCGCTTCGAGCCCGCTTTTCGGAAACGGGAACGGAATCGCGCCTGCGGTGCCCTTCAGGCCCTTGCCATCGTCGATGACTTCCGCGGACACGGCGTTTTCCTTGACGCGCGCGCAGGTTTCGTCGAGATCGGCGAAATCGCGATGGCTCGGGTAGACGTTCATCCAGTACGACTGGGGGTACTTCGTCATCAGCGCCTTCTCGCCGTCGGTAAGCCTGTCGGCGTACTGCGCCATGTTGGCGGCGCTGATCTTCAACAGCGGTTGTTCGCCCGCGTACGGTCCCGGAACGTAACCGGACTTCGCCTTGAGACCCGGCCAAGTCCCCTGGAACTTGCCTGTCCATTGCGCAACACCGCCTTTGGTGCCGGCCTTCTCTGCGCCATTGCAGGTCAGGCGGTCGCCACCGAGCGTGGCGGCTTCAGCGGCCGAGACCTTGGCCGTCGCAACGGCCGGAGCGCCAAGCATGATGCCCATGCAAGCCGCGAATGCAAAAGCCTTTTTCAGATCCATCCGATCCTCCTCGCCGAAAGACGTGCGTGGCCTTGCCATCTGCCGCGCTGCTGTCCAGAAAAAGTCATCCGAAACCGTGAACGATCTTTGCACATTACAATTCAGTCGCAATGTTTTATAAAGGCCACTCAGCGGTATTGCAGCCAGATAGTCAGTATTCAAAGACGCCGCGCGCATCCCCCAAAGCAGTTAGGTTTTGAGGGGCGACGTGACTCAAGGGGAGGAGAGCCCATGTCCGAGAACGTCCATTACCTGCAGCACGCCTCACGCCGGCCGCCCGGCATCCCGGCCAGCAAGACCTTGTTCGCCGATGATCCCGAGGGAACGCAGCTCAACGAGCTGCTGGATGTCCTCTACGAGGGACCGCTGACACGCCCGCCGTGGAGCGACGCGCTGCGGCTGATGCAGCAACGCCTCGATGCCGCGCACGTCGCGCTGATCCTGCGTCCGCCGTCGGCCGACGAGTTCGGCACCATGATCCATATCGGCAGCGAAGACGCTGCGGCGATGGAGTCATACACCAAGCGCCTGTTCGCGCTCGATCCGTTCGTGAACCTGCGCGAAGGCGATGTCGTCACGCCCGAGGAGTTGATCGGTGAGAAGTGGCTGGACGGGCCGATCTATCGCGATTACCTGAAGCCGCTCGATGTTCGCTATCTGCTCGGCGCCGATTTCTACACGCCGGATGGCATCGAATGTCGGCTACGCATCACGCGGCCGCACGGCGCGCCACCCTTCGGTGAAGACGAACGTGCGCTGGTGCGCTTCGTGCTGCCACATTTGAAACGCTCGCTGCGTCAGCAGGTGCGCGAGGAATCGCTGGAGTGCGAACGGCAGCTGCTGGCCGGCACCGTCAACCGCATGGCGCTTGGCGTCATCAGTCTCGGCGTCGATGGCAGCATTCTCGATCTGAACGACGAAGCGCGGCGCATCCTCGATGAGCGCGATGGCATCGTGCTGACGCCGGCCGGACTCAGTTCGGACAGTCTGCAGACGCGTCGTGATCTCAACCGACTGATCGAACAGGCGCTGAAGAAGAACGACGCCAACACGCCCGGTGTCGTCGATGCGATGCCGATCGTGCGACCCTCCGGCCGCAGTCGGCTGGCCGTGCTCGTCAAACCGGTTCCGGCCGGCAGCTGGCCGGATCACCGCAACCGTCCGGCCGCGATGCTGTTCATCCGCGATCCGGAAGCCAATGCGCCGAGCGGCGCGCAGGAACTCGCGCGGCGCTTGCTCGGACTGACACGTGTCGAAACACGACTGGCGATGTTTCTCACCGAAGGTCACTCGCTCGACGAGACCGCCGATCTGATGAACATCCGCCGCAATACCGCGCGCACGCACCTGCGTTCGATCTTCAGCAAGACCGGCGTGACGAGGCAGACGATGCTGGTGCGGCTGATGTTGAAGAGCGTGTTTACGCTCGGGTAGCTTGCGGGTTCATTGGGCTTTTCGTTTCTCTATATGGCCTTTGGTTTCGCCCTTGTGGGCGGCAGAAGCTCTTCTACGTCGCGGGCAGCGCGAAACCAAAGGCCCGATCAGAAAACAAAGCCAAGGTCGCGCGCAAGGCGCGCTCCTACAGGCGGTGGTTACGTTCGGCGGCAGCGCTTTCCCTCGTTTTGTAGGAGCGCGCCTTGCGCGCGACCGTGTCGAGCACGCAGGCCGTTCACGCCACGCACGGCGTGAACCGCGCCGGTACGGTCGTGAATCCGCGCACGTTCGGGTTGTGTGCGCGGGTCAGGCCTGACTCGTCGATCTCGTAGTCCGGCATCGCCTTGAGGATTTCCTCGAACACGACGCGTGCTTCGAGACGTGCGAGCGCGGACCCCAGACAGGCATGCATGCCGAGACCGAACGCGAGATGATCGCGTGCGCCGCGGCGCACGTCGTAGCGATCGGGATCGCGGTATTTGTCCGGATCACGGTTCGCGGAAATGATGCACAGGCCGATGCGTGCGCCCTCGGGGATCGTCTTGCCGCGCATCGTCACGTCCTTGCCGGCGCGGCGCACGATGATTTGCGACGAGCCGTCGAAGCGCAGGGTTTCTTCGACCGCATTGCCGATCAGCGACGGATCGTCGATCAGCAGCTGGCGCTGATCCGGGTGCTGCCACAAGCGATAGGCCATGTTGCCGATCAGCTTGGTCGTCGTTTCGTTGCCGGCGATCGCGAGCAGGATCAAGGTGCCGACGACCTGCGCGTGTTGCAGCACGCCGTCCTTCTCGGCGCGCAGCATGGTGCCGAGCAGATCGTTTCCGAGCGGTCCATTGGCGTGCTGTGCCGAATGCGCCTCGAAATACTGCGCCATGTTGATGAAGCCACCGATGTTGCGCTCGGACAGATCGTGCTGTTTGTCGTCGCGCGCGATCAGATCGTCGGCCCAGCCACGCACCCTGTCCTGATCGTCGACCGGCACGCCGGTCATCGTCGCGATGACATCCATCGGCAGGAAGCAGCCGAAGTCGGCGACAAAATCGATCTGCCCACCGGCGAGGTGCGGTTGCAACAGCGCGCGCGTGCGGTCGCGGATGTACTGCTCCAGTGCCTTGACCGCGACCGGCGTCATCAGCGGCATGAACAGGTTGCGCACCCGCGTGTGATCGGGTGGATCGCTGAAGATGAACATCGGATATGGCAAGGCTTCGGTCGAACCTTTTTCAAGCGAGGTCGCGCCGGTGTTGATGAAGCTCTTGAAGTCGCGGAACGCCGCGAACACGTCGTCCCACTTGGTCAGAAACCAGAGATCGAGCTCTTCGTTGTAATGGACCGGATCCTGCTCGCGCAGAGCCTGGTAGGTCGGATACGGGTCCCAGTGGAACTGGTGTTCGTAGGGATCGAGTCGCAACGCTTGCATCGGCATCTCCTCAACGCGCCGCTCATGCGACGACGCGCTTCGAGCATGGGTGACAGCGACCCGCACTATCCTCCCTCAAACGGCGGATAGATGACGCTGACGCAAGGATCGGTGCGCGATACCGGCGACTCAATGACTCATGCGGGCGATGGCGCCGGGCGTGAATTGCGATGTCGGCATCGGGCGGTCGATCTCCCACCACTGGCGGCTCTCGTTGACGAGATAACCGGCTTCGTAGCTGCGTGATTCGAGATCGTGATAGATCGACACGCCGCGATGCCAGGCGTGACCTTCCTGCGAGTAGTGATAGGTGATCAGCGGCACGCGCCAGAGCTGACCGCGGCCATCGTAGTTGTCGGCGGTCGAGACCAGCCACGTATCCTCGTCGGCATAGAGGCGACGCTTCGCATAGATATGACGGAAGCCCTTTTTCAAGGTGCCTTCGATGACCCAGACGCGGTGCAGTTCATAGCGCAGATAGTCCGGGTTCACCGTTTCCGGTTTGATCAGCTCGCTGTACTTCAGCGCGGGATCATTGATCCGGAAATTGGCATACGGGATGTAGATTTCCCTCTTGCCGACCAGCTTCCAGTCATAGCGTTCGGGCGACCCATTGAAGCCGTGATCGTCGTCGCTGGTGCGAAGCCCGGCCGGCGGCACTGGATAATCGAAGCCGACTTCCGGCGCCTGGCGCACGCGTCGCGTGCCGGGCTGGTATTGCCAGGACTGCGTGGAATTGTCGGTGTAGTTGTTCGGCTGAAAGCCGACCGCGACCAGCCCGCGATCGCGTTCCGGCAACAGCGAGCGCGAGTAGAAGTGCGCGGCAATTCGCTCGGCGTATGACGGCTGCTTGGCTGGATCGTTGTTGTCGACCAAGACTTTCAGCTCCTGCCGCCCCCAGCCGATCGTGCCATTCGGGTAGACATCGGCAATGTCGAAGGTCGCGTGTTCGCTGCACATGCGGCCGGCGTTGCCGACGTTCCAGACCGCTTCGAGGCCGCTCTTCGGGAACGGAAACGGAATCGCGCCGGCGATGCCGGTGACGCCTTTTCCGTCATCGACCAGCTCCGAGTTTGCCGCATTCTTCTTCGCGCGTTCGCAGGTCCGCGCGCTCTCGGCGAAGTCGCGGTGGCTCGGATAGATGTTCATGCGAAACGACTTCGGGTACTTGCTCAGCAGCGCTTTCTCGCCTTCGCTGAGCTTGCCGGCGTACTGCGCGGCGTTGGCGGCCGTGATCGTGAACAGCGGCTTCTCATTGGCATACGGCCCCGGCTCGTAGCCAGAGTTGTGGGTGACGCCGGGCCAGGTGCCGCTGAATTTGCCGGTCCATTGCGCGACGCCGCTGGTCGATCCCGCCTTCTCGGCGCCATTGCAGGTCAGCTTGTCACCGCCGAGCGCCGCGGCTTCGGCGGCTGTGGCGCCGGCCGATGCCGTAAACGGCGCGAGTGCGAACGTACCGGCGCAGACGAATGCCAGGAATGCCGTCTTCAGAACCACGCTTTGTCTCCTCGTCGCACCACGGCGTCGCCCGGAGCGATGAACCGCCACGACATGCGGGTTTTTGCAGGAGCGCCCCATGGGCGCGACCGCTGTCTCCGAACGACGTACTGCTCTCGCCAGCAGTCGCGCCGAAGCGGCGCTCCTACAGGGGGCACTCGTCAAGCCGCCGGAATCGTCGGCGTCCGGCGCCCCTTGACCTTGACCTTGAAGCTCATCGCCGGCCCCGGTGTCGGCGCGGTCTTGGTTTTCAGCTCGTAGTTTGGCGACTCGAATTCGAGATCGAAGTTGTAGAAGACCTCGGCCATGGTCATCGCCAGCAGTACTTCGGCGAGGCTCTTGCCGAGGCAGGTGTGGTGGCCGCGACCGTACGGCGAATACGCGCCGATCTGCATGTGTTCGGCACGCGGCTTGGCGTAGCGATCGATGTCGAACTTGTCGGCGTCCGGATAGAACTCGCTCTGGAAGTGCGGTACCGCGGTGCCGAGATAGATCATCTCGCCTTCCTGAATCAGGTGGCCGCCGAACACGAAATCCTTGTTCGCCGTGCGGATCTGCGCGACCGCGATCGGATACAGGCGCATCGTTTCCATGATCGCGCCGTTGAGCGCCGGCAAGTCCTTCATGAACTCGTCTTCGTTGACCGGCCGACCCTTCGCGTACAGCGCATCGACCTCGGCATGGATGCGCGCGAGCACGTCCGGATGCTTGAGCACGGTGTAGACGATCGCCGCGGTGGTGTTCGCCACCGTGTCGAGGCCGGCGACGTACGGACCGGTCATCAGCATCACCAGATCGCCCTTCGGCACCAGATCGGGATCGCGTTGATGCGCTTCCATCACATCGTCGATCAGCGTCTTGTATTCCTCGGGCGTCGCGCCGCCCGCGGCAATGCGCTCTTCATACTGCCGGATCATCTTGTGGCCGAGCTCGAACATGCGCGCTTTCGCACGCTTGTACTTCGGCATCTTCATCAGGAATTTCGGCCGCTGGCGCGTGACCAGCACATTGAGGATGTAGAGGATGGTCGTGCGGATATCGCGCACGTACTCACGCGGCGTCTGGCCGGTCAGCACCATGCCGAGCTGTTCGACGACGATGTGTTGCATGG
>DATCXY010000030.1:0-8703 GCA_036570585.1 Solimonas sp.
CGTTGGAAAATTTCTTGAGAGAGTTGACATGAAACTGCAGGACCTGGATCTGCCGTACCTGCCGATGGAGGACACCGCATTCGCCAGTGATCCGTATCCGTTTCTGGAGCAGGCACGAGCACAGCATCCGTGGATGGCGCGCGGCGCATTCGGTTACGTGGTCCACGAGTACAAAGCGATCGATGATCTGCTGCGCCTCGATGGGCCGATGCGCTCCGACTATGACGGCATCGTCGCCATCATGGATGCGCGCCATACGCCGTGGGGCGACTGGACCGAGCGCCACCTGCTCGCCGCGCAGAACGATCAGCACCGTCGCATGCGACAGGTATTGGCGCCGGCATTCTCGCCGCGGCAGGCCAACAGCAACCGCGAGCTGATGCGCACTGTCATTACGCGTGTGCTCGATGAATGGGCGCCGAAGGGTGCATTCGACTTCGAAGAATTCTCGTCGTATTTTCCGATCACCGTGATCTGTACCCTGATCGGCGCGCCGGCCGATACCATTCCGTCCTTGCGCAGTTCGCTGGAGGCGGTCGGCCTGTCCGCATCGATGCAACGTGAGCATGTACCGGCCTTGCAGGCGGGCTTCATCGAAATTGACGGCTTTGTGCACAAGCTCATTGCTGATCGGCGCTGCGGCAAACGTCTGCGGCCGGAGCGCGATCTTCTCGATGAATTGTTGCAGGCTATCGACGGCGGTGGCTTGAGTGAACGCGAACTCTGCGATCTGCTCGTCTTTCTGTTCGTCGCCGGCTTTGATACCTCCAAGAACATGCTGACGCTGATCATGAACTTCATGATCGACCGTCCGGATCAGTACGAACGCTGTGCGCAGGATCATGAATACTGCCGCCAGGTCATGGATGAGACGCTGCGGTTCTGCAGCCCGGCGACGATCCCGCGCATTACCACGCAGGAACTCGCTTATCGCGATGTCACGATTCCCGCCGGGACGCGCCTGTTTTTTCCGGTGAGCCTGTCGGGACGAGATCCGCGCGCGTTCAGCAATCCGGACCACTTTGATCCGGAA
Source organism: Solimonas sp. (assembly GCA_036570585.1). Classification (GTDB taxonomy): domain Bacteria; phylum Pseudomonadota; class Gammaproteobacteria; order Nevskiales; family Nevskiaceae; genus Solimonas. Next base: position 1,034 of record DATCXY010000030.1, read on the forward strand.
CGTCCCAGGGAAAACCGGCACATGGCGTTCGGTCTCGGCATGCATATGTGCCTCGGTCAGCACATCGCGCGCGCGCAAATCCACGAAGGTCTGCATCTGATTGCGCAACGCATCAAGAACCCGCGACGAGCCGGACCGTCGGCGTGGCGGCCGTTCTACGGTGTCTGGGGCATGCGCGGACTGCCGATCACCTTCACGCCGGCGTAGATGCCCGCACCGCCGCTACCCATCGCGTAGCGGCGAAGCGCCGCTGCGATCCGGGCGCCGCCTGTCACGATGTCTCGAGCTTCGATCGCTGCCGCAGCGCGGCGCCATCCGTCACCACAATCCAGACGCGGCCAACACGCCGAGGTCGACTCGCGGACACATGCGGAGTGAACCGTCGTGTGTCAGCGAGCCGTCGCGGCGCGGGTGTCAGAACGTGACTCGGACTTCGGCGCGGACGATGCGACGCGTACCGTAATTGAGCAGATTGCCGAAGGTGCCGGCGTCGGCGCCGATGTAGTACACCTTGTCGAGCAGATTGTCGGCGATGATGAAAAAACCGTAGCGGTCATCCATGGTCTTGACCCCGACTCGCGCATTGACCAACCAGTAGCTGTCACTTTCAGGATTGTCGAGAACGCCCGGATACGCGCCGTACTTGAACAGCATGTTGCCGGTATAGGAGCCGAGGACGGTGCTGACCAGGCGCAGATTGTCGGTGATCGGCTGATCGAGGTTGGTGTTGATGGAGTACTGCCACTTCGGGGAGCGCGGCATCCGCTGGCCGCCGTGATCGAAATCGCTGAGCACCTCGCTGCCGCTCAAGGAGAAGTCCTTGTACTTGGCGTTGAGATAGCCGCCGCTGATGCCGACCGTCAGCGGTCTGACGATTCGCCAATTGAGGCTGCCTTCCGCACCCCAGGTGCGCGCCGACTTCGCATTGATGACGGCGGTGGTGATGGTGGGATATTCCGGCTTCGGACGAACATCGATCTGCAGGTCGCGATAGTCGTTATAGAAGATCGCGCTGGTGATCTGAACCCTGTGGCCGAACAGGGCCTTCTTGAAGCCGATTTCGTAGGTATCGACAGTTTCCGGGCCAAAGATGCTGCCGTCGCTCGGCTTCGGATAATTGATCGGTGCGGTCAGGATGTTGACGCCGCCGGTCTTGAATCCGCGCGCCCACCGGACATAAGCGTTGCCGTCATCGATGTCGTAGCTCAGTGTCGCCGATGGCACGAACTTCTTCTCGACGGAGTGCGAGTCGGATTCGACAGGCTGCAGGAAGTCCGCCTGATTGCTTTCGCGCATGTAGCGGCCGGACACCGTCAGGTCGAGACGATCGGTCAGATCGTATCCGGCCTGCGCGTAGACCGACCAGTTGTGGATCGTCTGATTGATCTGCGTCGTCGCCAGTGGAATCTGGTTGGAAAGCAGGAACAGATTGGTGGTGCCGTCGAGCCGGTTGTCGAGATACGTTGCGCCGCCCAGCAGATGCAGCGGGCCGTCGAGGGTAGAGGCGGCGCGCAGTTCCTGATAGACATAGTGGCGTTCGAAGTTGACGTCCACCGGGATGATCGGAACAGTCGCAATCGCATTGTCGCCGAACGTCGAGGTCTTGAGGTTGCGGTAGGCCGTGATCGAAGTCACGTCGACGCCGGGCGCATTCCAGAGTGCAGTTCCGGACACGGTGTAGTCGCGCATGTTGATGTAGCCTTCAGAGCCGACGCTGGTCGTCCACTTCCCCGATGGTCCCTGCAGAAAGCCGGCCGGCAGATCGGCGTTGATGCCAAGGCTGCTGAAAAGGCCGACGACCACCGACTGCGCGAAGTCAGGTGTCGCATTGAAAAACTGGCCACCGCCATTGTCATGCTTCCTGGCGTATGAACCGGCGAGCGTGAATGAAAGATCACTGCGCGGCTGGAACAGCAGTTTGCTGTGGGCAGCCCAGAAATCCTGCTTGAAGATCTTCTGCGGTGTCTGCGAGACGTTGAAGAAATCCGCGGTTTGCTGCGGCGTGCCGATGTACGAGCCATCCGGAAAGTTGCTGGCGGAGTAGGGTGTATCGGGCGCCGTGTTCTTGATGTAGGCGTCGTGCGCCGTCCGCTGCGCAGAGAGCGTCCATGCCAGCGTGTCGCTCAATGGCACATTGACGTAACCGCCGAGGTTGATCGAATTGCGATCGCCGTAGCTTCCGACGAAATCGCCACTGAATCCGTTCATGCTCGGCTTGCGGGTGATGATGTTGATGACGCCAGCCGTTGCATTGCGTCCATAGAGGCCGCCCTGCGCGCCCTTCAGGACTTCGATGCGCTCGACATCGGACAGGCTGTCGATCATCGCACCATAGATTTGCGGTACATCGTCGACAAAGGTAGCGACACTCGGATCGGCGCCGAGGAAGATGGCATTGCCGATGCCGCGGATGTATGGCTGGATGAAGCCGAAGTTCGAGTCGGCGACATAGCCTGGCGTCGTCGACTGCAGGCCGGACATTTCCGAAATGCCGGCAGCCGCGAGTTGATCGCCGGACATTGCCTGTATCGAGATCGGCACCGACATCGTCGTTTCCTCGCGGCGCTGTGCGGTGACAATGATTTCGGCCAGTCCACCGCTGTTCGCATCGGCTGTCGCAGCGGCCGTGGCCGGCGCCGTATTCGCTGCCGGTGTTGCCGCATCCGCACTGGCGGTTGGCGGCGTACCGGTTGATTGCGATTCCGCTGCAGTCGTGGGCGCCGGCGCGGATGTCGCGGATTCCTGCGCGAGCGCAGGTAATGAAAATACGGGCAATGCCAGCAGTGATGCATACAGTGCTAAAGAACGTGTCATGAATTGCTTCTCCTCAATTGGACTTGCTAGTCGCTAGTTCTCTGTTTCTGGTGTTTCGCCTGCATGTGCCGATGCAATGGCATGCAGGTCGTTCATTTCCTGGCTGCGTACGGTCGAATCTTCCATTCGGCGGTATCGAAGCTGGCGATGCCGATCGTCTGCGCGCTGTCTTGTGCCATGACCTCGTCCCAGCGTCGCGCCACGGTCTCGATGTCGAGACCTGCGTCGATGAAGCCGACGGTCCGTCCAATGAAAGTGCGCTGCACCTCGCCGCCCACCGCGTCGATGCACTCGCCGGTCACAGGACAGCGCTCGTGACACAGAAAGGCGACCGCTGGTGATGCAAGCTCGGGTGGCAGCTTGTCGCGCGAGTACTGCAGCAATGGCGAATCCGGTTCAAGCATCGCCGATACCATGCGCGTGAACGCACCCGGACTGATTGCGTTGACCTTGATTCCGTGCGTCTCGCCTTCGGCTGCGAGCGCGCGTGTCAGCGACCAGAGCCCTCCCTTGCTGGTGGCATAGGCGGTCTGATTGCAGAAGCCAGTCATCGCGCTTGATGTTGTGTTGACGATGCGCCCGTAGCGGCGCTCCCTCATATGTGGCCATGCGGCGCGACAGATGTAGTAGGCGCCCATTAGATTGATATCGATATGGCGTCTGAAGTCGTGTGGGGTCATCACATCGAAGGGCGCGGAGACCGAGATGGCGGCGTTGTTGACGAGGACATCGAGGCTGCCGAATGTCGCCAGTGCCGTTGCAACCACAGCGGCTGCGCCGTCAGCGCTGGCGACGGAATGCGTGTCGGCAACGGCGCGACCACCCGCCGACCTTATTTCGTCGACGACCGATTCAGCACTCGCGCGCCCGACGTAGCCCGGTGTTTCAGGGTCATGACCGATGTCGTTGACGACAACGTTCGCGCCACGTGCTGCCAATAGCAGTGCATGCGCACGTCCGAGGCTGGGCTTGCCACCAGCGCCGGTGATGATGGCCGTGCGCCCGTCGAAACGCAGCGCGTCACCGTCGGTGGTTGACATCGGGCAAGGACTCCATGGTTCAGCGAGCGACGACGCTAACATCGTCGCCAATCAGCGAACTACAGAGCAGCGGTGCGTAAGCGGGTTAATGCGAGAACAGTTACATGCGTTGTTCTAGCTTTCGCATCAGAAGATGGGCGCCGACGCCCGGTGGCAAGGAATCGTGCTTGCCGGATCGATGGTCGCCTCGAGTCGTCAGGCGACCGCGCTATTGCATCGCAACGACAAGCGGAGACGATCGATCGATGGCGTGACGACATCCGACATCAGATTCTCGTAAGTGCCATACAGGCGTTCTTCGAGCAGTTCGAATGCAAACGGGCGATCCGCCCATTCAACGAACAAGGCGCCGAGTGAAAGAATGACGCGTTCGGCCAGATTGCGGATATTGGCGTCGGCACGCAGGATGCCAAGCCGTTGCTGTTGCACGAGGAAGTTGTGCAGTACCTCGACTTGCCGCTCGCGGAACGCATAAAAGATCTCGCGCGAATCCGAGAAGAAAATCATGCAGACGTTTCTGCAGAACTCAGGCGTCGCCCGGATCGAATTGAGTTCACGGTCGATCATCATCGCCGAGGCCGTCGGATCTTTCGGATCCGGCGTCGCTGTCAGGCAGACGTATTGTGAATACTCATTGATCGCCTCCGCGATCGCCTGATTTCTGGAGCCGACGAGATTGTAGATGGTCTGTACAGCGTGACCCGAGCACTCCGCGATACGGCGCACCGTCACGCCCTCGAAGCCGTCGTCGATCAGCAATCTGCGGATCGTCGCGAGGATCGCGGCGCGACGCTGACGCTGGTTCTGGCCCGGTGCGTAAGACCGGTTGCCGATCTGCACCGGCATGCGCTGGATCGGCTGGGTCGGGTCGAAAACCATCGCCGGTACTGTGGCCTCAGTCAATCTCATGCCTGCATCGTTGCTCATCCAATTTCTCCGCTGGGCGCCAGTATCGTGAATGGCGCTCTCAATAGTTTTCGTGACAAAAATCTAACGCCGGCACAGCTTGCGCACCAGAGAACGATATCGCCTTGCGTTCCAAGGTTGGCGGGCCAAACTCGCGGGCCATCTCACGGCACTTGCTAGCATCGAAGGCTCTATCCCAGAGGAAGAGTCCACGTGACTGCATCCAGCCGAGCGGCCAACGAGATACCGACTCCATGGTTACAACTGCCTGCCGCCGCGCTCGACGGTGAAGGCCTGAACGCCTACGTCGAAGGTGAAATTGCCAACCTGTTCGACTGGGTGGAAAACCTCGAAGCGCGCTCCGAACACCTGATGCCGCATCGTGGCCAGTTCATTGTCGATATTGTCGAAATTGATGCGAACGCCGTTCATCAGCCAAGCAAGCCCGGGGACGAAGTCGTTGTTGTCCTGAACGGCATTCTGCGATTGACCACGGATGCGGACGGCGACGTACAGGACATCTTGGCAGGCGAGGCCGTGCTGATTCCGGCCGGCTGGGCCGGGTTGTATCGCGTGATCGGCGAGCGTGGCCGGTTTCGTGAACTGGCGATCGTTCCGCACGATTATTTTGATCCCGGCGTGGCGCCGCCACCAAACGACAAGCGGCCCCTGCGTCTCGATTTTCCGAGTGCACCGGGCCGCCATCAGTTGCATCGTGGATGCTATGAAGTGGAAATGGTCGATCTTGCCACCGCGGAACGCGGGTCCGTCACGACGTCATCGGAGGAAATCATCCGCGTGCTTGCCGGCACACTGAAGCTCATCGCCGGCGGCGCATCGCAGACATTTGCTGCCGGAAGCGTGCTCGTGCTGCCTGTTGATTTCCATGGCGATGCCGAGACCAGCGCGGGGTATCGGAGCATGAACCTGCGCTGGATCGGGTGAACGGGCTGCGGAGGCGCGCGTTTCGACAAGCGCTTTCAGCAGCGCGTGGGCGGGACGATCACGGCAGTACATTTCATCAGGCACATGGGTGCGAATGAATGGACCCGCCGCTGTACCCGGCAAAAAACAGCCATCCAAAGAAAAACCGCGCATTTAGCGCGGTTATCCATACATCTCTGGACCTTGTTGGCCCCCTACTGGTGCCGGGAACAGGAATCGAACCTGCGACCTACTGATTACGAATCAGTCGCTCTACCGACTGAGCTATCCCGGCCAAGGGGCGCGAATTATAGGGTGCCCTGCCGTGATGAACAATGCCGTCAAAAAAAAGCTTTCCGGCATGTCGCGGTCATGCAAGAAAAGCGCCGCATGGCGGCAGGTTTCTGTGCCGGCGAAGCGGCTCATCTGCGGGCGGACGCGATGAGCGCAAACAAAAAAGGCCCGACATTGAGTCGGCCTTTTCGTTTTGTGGCGGAGAGAGAGGGATTCGAACCCCCGGAACCTTGCGGTTCAGCGGTTTTCAAGACCGCCGCAATCGACCACTCTGCCATCTCTCCGTGCGGCGGCGATTCTACCGAAAAGTGTCGACAAAAAGGCCTGTTCTGGCGGGTGGGCCGTGAATTCGCCATGCCCTTCCACTAAACTTGCGCCCCCTGACCGGTTGTGCCGGCGTACCGACTTAAGCGGAGTATTGGCAGATATGAACGAGAAGTTGTTGAACGAAACCGCACTTGCGATGGTGGCTGCGGGCAAGGGCATCCTGGCAGCGGACGAAAGCACGGGCACGATCGAGAAGCGGTTCACGAGCATCAAGGTCGAAAACACCGAGCCGAATCGCCAGACTTATCGCGACATGCTGTTCACGACCCAGGGTTTCGAGAAGTACACCTCAGGCGTGATCTTGTTTGAAGAGACGCTGTTCCAGAAGGCGCTCGACGGCACGCCGTTTCCGAAGCTGCTGGCCGCCAAGGGCGTGCTGCCGGGCATCAAGGTCGACAAGGGCGCCAAGGATCTGCCGGGCGCGCCGGGCGAGACGATCACCGAAGGCCTCGACGGCCTGCGCGAACGGCTCGTGAAGTATCGCGAAGCCGGTGCGCGCTTCGCGAAGTGGCGCGCCGTCATCACGATCGGCAATGGCATTCCGAGTGACTATTGCATCCAGACCAACGCGCATGCGCTGGCCCGTTATGCGGCGCTGTGCCAGGAAGCCGGCATCGTGCCGATCGTCGAGCCGGAAGTGCTGATGGATGCCGACAATACGCTGGAAGTCTGCGAGTCGGTGACCAGCCGCACGCTCGAAGCCGTGTTCGCCGAACTCGATCTGCAGCGCGTGCTGCTCGAAGGCATGATCCTCAAGCCGAACATGGTGATCTCCGGCAAGAAGTGCGCGACACAGGCGGACCGCGCGGCGGTTGCCGCCGCGACCGTGCGCACGCTGAAGCGCCACGTGCCGGGTGCGGTGCCGGGCATCGCGTTCCTGTCGGGCGGCCAGTCGGACGAAGACGCGACCGCGCATCTGGATGCGATGAACAAGATCGGCTCGCTGCCATGGAAGCTGACGTTCAGCTACGGTCGCGCACTGCAGGCTGCGGCGCTGAAGGCCTGGGCCGGCAGCAACGTCGAAGCCGGCCGCGTCGCGCATCTGCATCGTGCACAGATGAACGGTCTGGCCGCACTTGGCAAGTGGGATGCCGCGCTGGAAAAGAAAGCGGCCTGACTCGCGGTTCGCTTGAACGACCGCCCGCAGCGTTGATCGCTGCGGGCGGTTTTCTTTTGCGTGATGGCATGCAAGTGCTGCGTGGCAGACTGTCGTGAATCAGGAGCAAGACAATGACCGAACTCGCAGGAAAGACCGTCTGGATCACCGGTGCTTCGAGTGGCATCGGCGAGGCGATGGCGCTGCTCGCCAGCACGCGCGGCGCGCGGCTGGTGCTGACGGCGCGGCGGCGTGACGAGCTTGAGCGC
>DATCXY010000031.1:0-7648 GCA_036570585.1 Solimonas sp.
CGCCATCGGGGCCGCTGAAGCCATTGGCCCCCATCGTGCAGACGAAGCCCTTGCCGCCATCGACGACGGTTTCGGCGGTGCCGTCGTCGTCCAGGTCTTCATTGACCGTCGTTGGCGTCGAGCCGTCGTTGGCGCCGAGGCCGCCGTTGTCGCTGCCGTCGCCGATGATGCCGCCGCTTTCGAGGCCGTTGCCGTCCGCTTCGCAGCCGGCCAGGCCGAAGGCTGCGACGACGACACCGGCGATCAGCGCCTTTTGCAGGGTATTGAGGTTCTTCATGGGGGATTTCCTTAGTTCAGAATGCGCAGTTCGACGCGACGGTTCAACTCACGACCATCGGCAGTCTTGTTGTCGGCGATCGGATTGGTTTCGCCGTAGCCCTTGGCGGTCAGCTGGTCGGCGGCAACGCCGTGATCGACGAAGTACTGCATGACCGACTGTGCGCGACCTTCCGAGAGCTTCTGGTTGTAGCTGTCCGAACCGACGCTGTCGGTGTGACCCGCCACTTCGACCTTCATGTCCGGATACTTCTTGAGGATGTTGGTCGCCCAGTCGAGGATGGTCTGCGCGTCCGGACGCAGGCGCGTCTTGTTGAACTCGAAGGTCACGCCCTTGAGGTTGATGACCTTGTCGAACGGGCAGCCATCGCCGTCGACGCGCGAGCCGGCCGCGGTGTCCGGGCACTTGTCGGCGCTGTCGACCACGCCATCGCCGTCGGTGTCGGTCAAGCCCGTCGGCACTTCGACGATCTTGGTCGCTGCGTCCGCCGCGGCGACGTCGATCTTCTGTTCTTCGAACAGCGGGATTTCGATGCCGAGCGCGTAACGGATGTCGCCGTACTTGTCTGCGAAGAAGTCATAGACATAACGGACGTCCGCGCGCAGGCGGATCTGGCCGGCCTTGGTGATCGGACCGGTGACCAGGCCGACGCCGCCATTGACGAAGCCGCTGAAGCCGTCGTCATCCGAACCATTCGGGTAGATGTCGTTGTACGTACCGCCACCACCGACGAGGATGAACGGCGTCAGGTGCGTACGATCGCCGAAGGCGTAGAACAGATCGGCGCCGAGTGCGTAGTTGTAGAAGTCGGTACGCAGCTGCTTGCCGGTTTCGATGGTTTCCGCCGAACCGTGCAGTTCATAACCGAAACGGTTTTCACCCTGATGACCGAACAGCACGTCCACGCCACCGCCGTGCTTGGCATCGGCCAGGCCGAAACCGCGATCCTTGTCCGGATCCAGATAGAAGCCCTGGATGCCGATGTAGTTCGGCGCCGCCAGCTTGGTGCTTTCCGTGGTGGTCGATTCGCTGCTCGAGCTATCGCTGCTCGTGCTGCTGGAGGTGTCGGAATACGACGACGAACTGTCGTACGAACTGCTGGATTCCGAGGAGGAGCTATCGGTCGTGGCGGACGAGTCCGTGGCTGCGGCGCTGCTGTCGTCGGCCGGTGCTGCACCAGTGTCGTCCGCTACGGGGGTGGCGGCGCTGTCGTCAGCGGGGGCTGCGCTGGCGTCGTCGGCAACCGGTGTTGCCGCGCTGTCATCGACGGGTGCCGCGCTGGTATCCGCCGGGTCTGCGACCGGATCCGTGTTCGTATCCTGAGCGTAGCTTGAATTGGCGGCGAGCAGCATTGCTGCGCCGAGGATGCCAAATGCAGTTTTCATGTGAACTCCAATGTCCGAGGGGTGCCGGTTCGACGTTTTTATCAGGGCGTTTCGCGCCGGCGCATCACTTCCTTGCTGCTATCGCTATGTGTCCGGCAAACGCGACGACAACCGGTTACAGCACAGCGAACCGCGAAAACTGCACGAACAGGTTCGCCCAATTGACGCGGTCAATCTCAAATTTTACTTCGTGGGACGCCAATCTAAATAAAAGTACCAAAAAAGAAAGTAGGTAAATGCTGACAGCCGCTTACGCATACGCCGATTCGAGGACGGTGTAACGAAAAATGGCCCGCCGCTCCATTTCGGGAGGGCGGGCCATTTCACCGGTTTGCTTAGAACTGTACGCGGAAGAACGCCTGCGCAAAATCGCGATCGCGCAACAGATTGTTCTCGCCGCCACCGAAGTACCAGGTGTAGCCGAGCGTGAGCGACAGGAAGCTTTTGTAGCGCGTCTCGATATTGGCGACGACCGACTTGCGGCCTTCAACGAAGTTCTCGGCCGGGCCGGGCGAGGTGCCCTTGACGTCCTGCGACCAGACCAGGAACGGCTGCAGGCTGATTGCCGGCAGCACGCTTTCGTACTTGATGATGCTGATCACGCGATAGCCCCACGAGAACTTGTCGACGAACGCATCGAGGTTGGCCTGATGCGGGTTGAAGCGCAGGCCGTCGGCGCCGACATTGCACGACGGATTCGTCGAGCAGGCCTGGCGCGAGCCATCGGCACCGCTGCCATCGGCACCGGCCGACGCGTGCAGGTAGACCCCCGGGGCATCGATCTGCAGCTCATCGAGCGGCGGCAGGCCCGGCACCCAGGTTGCGCCGAATTCGCCGACGAGCTGGATCTGGTCGGCACCGATGAAGTTGTCGGTCGCGCCGAGCACGCGGGTGAAGCCGAGGTTGAACTGGTAGACGTCGAAGCGCTCGTAGCCGCGGATATAGCCCGGGTTCTTGCGATTGAGCGGCTGGCTGTAGTCGGTGCCCGGGTTCTCGCCCGCCACGCCGCCACGATACGGAATCACGAAGCTCGGGTACGCGCGTGCCGAACCCGGCAGATGGCCGACCAGCAGGTTGACGGTGTCCGGATACGGATTGTTGCCGTTGATGTCGAGAAAATCGCTGCTGCCATAGTCACCGCGGGTTCCGTCTCCGTCGACGAAGCCCTGACCGAAGTGCGTGCCCTTGCAACCGCCATCTACCGTGTTGCCGCAGCTCTGCAGCGTCGGGCCAAGCGCGGCGAAGCCGAGATCGGCGATCGAGATCTGCAGCGGCAGGTTCGGGCGGTACGCAACTTCACCCTGGAGGGAATAGTCGCCGATCGACGTATTGAAGCTCAGGCCGAACAGGTGAATGTTTTCCGGGTACTCGAACACGATGCGTGGATTGTCGAGCTCGGCCGAATCGTTCAGCGGCGCGTTCGGGTCACCACCTGAGATCAGCAGGCCGTTGAGCGTCGCCAGCGTGGCCGGCAGGTTGGCGAGGTTCAGGGCGCCGGTGTCGTTGGCGAGTGCGAGCGGATTGGTGAGCAGCTGGTTTGCGATCAATCCCAGTGAATCATTGCTCAACTGCTGGCGCGCACCTGCGTCTGCCACCGCCGGAATGTTGCCGCAGGCCTGGAAGAACGTGACCGTGTCCTTGACGTTGGCATTGTGGCTGCACGAGGTTGGCGCCGAGAAGAAGCTGATGTACGGCAGCTTCGAGTGGTAGTTCATGAAGTACGCACCGAACTCGGTGCCGCTGCCGAGATTTTCGGCGTAGTACTTCATCGCGATGCCGTACTGGCCCTGGTTGCTGGCATCCCAGTCGCGCTCGCGATAGAGCGTGCCGGTGGTCGGCGTGATCAGGGCCAGCGGATTGTCGAGATAACCTTTACGGGTGTTGGCAGTGTCGCCGTCGAACGCACGCTCCGGATCATCGGGCGCCGAGCCGAAGCTGAAGTTGACGCTCTTGCCGGCGTTGTTGGTACCCAGATCGTTGGTCGCGAAGTAGCTGCCCGGCGGCGGCGCATCGAGCGGCTGCCACTCGAACTGGTAGAACGCTTCCAGCGTCGCGTTGGTGAACGGCTCGATGCTGGCGAACGCCATGCCGACCGGCGTGAACACTTCTTCGACCTGCGTGCCGACGCGGAACAGGTTGTTGGCGTTGACCGGGTTGGCCTGGTTGAGGCTGTTGATCGCCAGCAGCGTCGACTCGCCCCAGTTCACGGTCTGGCGGCCGATCTTGAACGTCAGGTCGTGACCGTCCCAGAACGACAGCGGCACGCGGCCATAGATGTTGGCGTCGAGCATCTGGAACGAGGTGCCGATCGAGCGCAGCGTCGAACCATCGTTGCGCTTGAGCTTCTCGCGTGCGCCCGGACCGTAGACGTGCTGGAAATAACGATTGGAGATCGGATCGCCGGTGACGCCGACGCGATCGACGTTCTCCGGGGTGATGATGTTGCGATGGGTTTCATCGAAATCGTTGTTGACGAAGTCATAGAAGTAGAGCCAGCGGCCGTAGAAGCCGAAGTCGCCCCAGTTCAGCGTCAGGTCCTGCGTGACCTTGGCGACGGCTTGCGTCAGGTCGCCCTTGTCGTAGTTGATGTCGCCATCGTCGCCGCGCATCGAGTAGGTGCCGGGCAGGCTGCCGAGTCGTACGGAGGGATAAATCTGATCGCGGAACAGACCCTGGCAGGTCTGGTAGGCACCGCTGCAACCGGTCGGCGACAGGTTGCCTTTGCCGAGCAGGTTCGCTGATTGCGATTCCGTGCGGATGGCGGCGCCGATGCTGGCGGTGGTGTTGAAATGCCCGATGACGTCACCGTCAAACAGGTCAAAGCCGAGTGCGAATGCGGGCGCGCTCGCACACGTCAGCAAAACGCCGGATGCCCCGACTGCCGCCTTCCATGCCTTCATCTTGTGTCTCCCCGATATCCCAGATTCTGCGTGCATCGTGGCGAAGTGGGATTGCGTCACGATTGATGTTCGGAACCTACCATGGACGCCGCGCAAAAAAAATGGCCGCCGGGGCGCTGCAGCTGTCGTGGCGCTCGGTATCGGATTCAAAGCTGCTGTGTGTCGAGAAAATCACGGATCGTGGCGGCCGTCGTTCGTGGGTCTTCCTGCATGAAACAATGACCGCCGACCTGCATGCGGACGTCCAGCCAAGGCAGCAGCTTTCGCGCCCGGCGGGCAGCCGGTGCGATGAACGAATAAGTCTGCGTTCCGTAGACGAACAACACCGGACATTGCAGCTGACGCAGCGCGTGCCATGGGTAGACCGGATGGTCGAAGATTTCGGCTTCCAGCCATTTCGGACAGGTGAGCGCCCGCTCGCCGTCTTCATCGCGCGTGGCGTGTTCGATGAAGCAATCAAACGCATCGTCACGCCAGCCGCGATAGATGCCGCGATCATGCAGGCGCGTCCAGGCCTCTTCGCGCGACGGCCAGCGATCGCGGCGACGACGCGCGGCGCGCGACATCGGATTGCGTCCTAGCCGTGCCAGCAGCCGGGTGCCGAGCCAGAGCGACGTCGGCAACAGGATCGGGTCAAGCAGCACCAGCGCACGGAACAGGTGCGGATTCTCCGCCGCTGCGCGAACGGTCAGTGCCGCGCCATAGCTGTGGCCCATGCCGACCAGCGCTTGTCCGCCGGGTTGCTGATCGGCGATCACGGGTGCGATGCGCCGGGCGATCGCCTTTGATCCGGAAAAGTGCGTGGGCCGGTCGCTGTCACCGTGACCTTCCAGGTCGACGCAGAACAGGCCGTAATGCGGCATCAACTGCTGCAGCATCGGCCAGTACACGCCGCCGCAGAAGCCATTGCCGTGCACGAAGTGCAGGGTCGTTGCCGGCCCGTCGTAGCGCCGGCCGCGCAAGGTCGGGCCGTGGCCGGCCGACGAGACCCAGGCGGCTGTCAGCTCGTGGTAGGCCGACGCGGTGGAGAGCATGAGGATGTTCAGTTGATGGCAGGACAGCCTAGCAAACGCGCCTGCTGGCTGTTGCCGGGTTCGACTCAGGTTTGCTGCAGGAATGTCGCCATCGCTTGCGCAGTGGCCAGCGGTGCATCGAAATGCAGCATGTGGCCGGCATTGGCAATGAGCCGTTCCTGACGTTCGCCAAAGCACGCGCGCCGTGCCGCACGTTCGTCCGCGGTCACGGCGGTCAAGCCGAACGAACGTTCGCCATCAATGAACAGGGTCGGCGCGCGCACCTCGCGCCAGATCGCCATCGATTCTTCGACGCGGAACAGGCCGGGCATGTTCAGGCGATGACGCGGATCGGCCTGCAGGCGCACGCGGCCCTTGCCGTCTTCGGCGCCCCATCCATGCGCCACGAACAGCGCGCGCGCCTCGCTGAGCTGCGGATGCTGGATGCGAACGCGTTCGGCGAGTGCGGCAAAGGATGCATAGGTTTTGGCGCGCATCGGCTGGCGCAATTGCGTCAGCCACCGGCGATAACGCGTGACCGACTGCGACGGCGCCGAATCTGGAATGAACAGGCCGTCGAGGATGATCAGCCTGGCGACTCGTTCCGCTCGCAAGCCGGCATAAAGGCTGACGACCTGCGCACCCATGCTGTGACCGGCGAGCCAGATCGGCGCGGTGTCGCCGGCGTAGTGCTGCACGAGCGCATCGAGGTCGGCGATGTAATCGGCGAACCAGTAGCCGTCGACCGGCCATTCGCTGTAGCCCAGGCCGCGCCAGTCCGGCGCGACGACCTGACAGACATCGAGCAGGCCTTGCGCCAAATCGTCGAAGGTTGCGGACGCGTCGAGAAAGCCGTGGCCAAGCAACAGCAGCGGCTTGTGCCGATCACCCCAGCGGCGGACGTGATAGCGCAGTCCGCGGATGCGGACGAATTCGGATTGACTGACGGGCACGGGCAGGCCGGAGCGGGGGAGGACGACCAGTATAAAAGCCGCGCCGCCGCGAACAGGCTTCAGTCGAGCGGGATGGAGCTGGTGAAGGCGCCGTGCGGCAACGGCTGGCAGACCGTGGTCATTGGCGTGACGTGCGACTTGGCGATCTTCCAGCGTCCGTCTTCGATGACATAAGTGTCGCGATACTCCATCGACATCTGCATCACCGTCTTGTCCTTGTTGTTGACCTGCATGAACCAGAGCGTCCATTCGCCGGTCGCCGTCTGCTCATCGATGAACTCGATCGACGGATGCTTGCCATGGTGGACATCGTGGACCAGCCACGACGCACCTTCTTTGGCCAGCGCGACCTGCGTGAAGACTTCGACCAGCGGCTCGCGGTCATTGAACTTGCCGACGACGCCGTAGTCGATATCAGCACCATGCTTGATGAAGCATTCGCGAAAGGCATCCGGGTCCTTGTGATCGCAGGCACGCCAGTAGCGGTACTTCAGACGTTCGATCTCGTGGATCGCTTCGAGTCGCTGTACGCGGCGCAGTAAGTCGGCGTTCGGGTCGGACATCGGATCATTTCCTCAAATGCATTTCGTGGATCGCTGGAGATGCCAGCGCATGAATTAGAATTTCTAAGGTGTACTTTTAAAAAAGATCAATTGCTGCGCCGCAACAAGATCGGCTTTAATACACCTGTCGCAGCGCTGCAGGCCCTTGTCGGAATGCCACTGCAAACGATCTCCTCCAGATCCCCACATGGGATCTTTTAAGGCTACCCTCACCGGTGGCCTTTTTTTTGTCCGCTGCCTGGCGGACAAGCCCGATCTTAGTCAAAAACCACGACCTGCCGCACCGCTTCACCGCGCGCCAGCCGGTCAAATGCGAGATTGATCTCGTCGAGCCTCAGTGTGTGCGTCAGCAGTTTGTCGACCGGCAGCTTGCCGGCGCGATACAGCGCGACGAAGCGCGGCAGATCGCGGGCAGGCACCGCCGAGCCCATGTACGAACCCTTCACCGTGCGCTCCTCTGCAACCAGACTCACGGCGGGCACGCTGAACTGCTTGTCCGGATGCGGCAGGCCGGCGGTGATCGTGGTGCCGCCGCGGCGGGTCGCGGCGTAGGCGGC
>DATCXY010000032.1:0-4551 GCA_036570585.1 Solimonas sp.
GGATCTGATCCCGATCATCGGCGACTACGTCCTCACGGGCGACGAAGCGGCGAACGACATCATCGAGATGGCGCCACTGCCGGCCGGTTACGTACCGGTCGACGTGATCGTCGACAGCGCCGATCTCGGCACCACGGCGACCGCCAGCGTCGGCCTCCTGTCCGCCGAGTACCGGAAGAACACGGACGCCAGCACCTGCGGCGCCGAGTTCATGTCGGGCAAGGCACTCGGCACGGCCGGCATCCAGCGTATGGATGTCGCCGGCGGTGGCCGGATCGCGCCGACCACCACGGATCGGTCGGTCGGCATCAAGCTGACGGCGATCGATACGCTGACGGAAGGCGCGGCGGTTCGCCTGACGCTGCTGGCACGTCCGCAGATCGACGGCGCGTAACGTGCCGCGCAAGCAGAAGGGTCAGCCGCACGGTAAGGGCCGTGCGGCTGTTCCTGCGCCGCCGTCGACGCAGGCATCTGCACCAATACCGACATCTGTTGCCGAAGGGCCGGTGGAAGTTCCGCGGCGCAACGGCCGCGTTGTCGACGTGCGTGACATGACGCGCCCGCAGCTGGAAGCCTACGCCCTCGAACTCGGCTTGATGCGCCGCGCGCTCGAGCTTTCGGATGATCGTCTGCGCCAGAACATCCAGGCCTTCATCGCGGAGTCGATGGAGTGAACCTAAAAGGCCTGATCGAGCAGTTCCGCGAGGATGCTGACGACGACACGCAGCCGTTTTTGTGGGGCGATCCGAAGCTGACGCGCTACGCGAACCAAGGCATCGAGGAAGCCGCGCGTCGCGCGCGCATCCTTCGCGATGCGAAGACCGCGAGCGTCTGCCAGTACAAGATCAAGGCTGGCGAGCCATTCGTGCGCCTGCATCCGTCGATCATCGAGGTCCGACATGCGCAGCTGCGCATGTCGAATGCCGACGATCCCTCGATCACGCGAGTGCACGAGTTGCGGCGGGCTCACAGTTCCGATCTGGAACTGGAAGATCACGGCTGGCGTGAGTGCAAGTGCGAGCCGCGGCGCTATGTCACGGACGTCGAGACCGGATCGATCCGGTTCGACTCGATTCCAACCTGTGACGGTTCGCTCGAGATCGAGGTCGCGAGGCTGCCGCTACGGCAACTCGTGTCACCCGAAGACTGCCCCGAGATCCCGCAGCAGTACCACGCCGACATCGTCTACTGGATGCTCTATCGCGCCTGGTCAAAGCGCGATGCCGATGCAGGCAGTGAGGCGAAGGCGGAATCGGCGCTGGCCAAGTTTGCTTCCACGTTCGGCGCGCCGAGTACGGCGATCGACGAGCAGTGGCGTGCTAACAAGGCGGACTTCCGCCGCTCACGCACGAGGTGGCTCTGATGGCCGCCGAGACGACTGGCCGCTGGCCGGGCGGTATGAACAACGTCGATGACGTGCACGAACTCGGCGCGACGCGGACCACGCCGGCGTATCTGCGCGATGCGCTGAATGTCGACATTGACCGCAACGGCAAGGCCAGCCGCCGCCAGGGCTACAAGCTGCTGTTCTCCGGTGCCGCACATAGCCTGTTCGGTGCTGCCGAACTGCCGTTCGGTCTTGTCGTGTTCGACGGGAAGCTCTGCTGGTTCGACGAAAGCGAAGCGCCGCCAGAGCCGCTGCTGCCGGTCGATCCCAACGCGCGGATGTCATACGTCTACAGCAACGGCCGCATCTACTGGTCCAATGGACAGGTCCGCGGCTTCGTGCTGGCCGACAAGAGCATCTATCCGTGGGGCATCGACACCCCGCCGATCCAACCGCTGCTGCAGACGACGGCGACCGGCGGGCTCGACGCGGGCCGCTATCAGGTCGCGATCACCTGGATGCGCGACATCAACGGCGACGCCGGCGAAGAGTCCGGCGCGATGCAGGCGGCGACCATCGACGTACCGGCTGGCTTCGGCATCCGCCTGACCGCGATCCCGCAGCCGGCGGACCCGTCGTGCAAGTTCATCCGCGTGTACATGAGCGAAGCGGATGGCGACGTGCTGCATTCCGCCGCGCAGCTCGCGGTCGGGGCCACGCAATACGATCTCGGCAAGCGTGCGCTTGGCCGCATGCTCGACACGCAGATGCTCGACCGCATGCCGCCGGGCACGATCGTTCGCGCGTACCGCGGGCGCATCTATTCGGTGCTCGGCCGCCGCGCGGTCTATTCCGATCCGCTGCGCCACGGCCTCACGTCGCGCAAGGGCAATTATTTTGATTTCCCCGACGACGTGGTGTTGTTCGAGCCCGTCGAGGATGGCATCTACGTCGGCACGTCGAAGCAGATTTTCTTTCTCGCCGGCAACGACCCCAAGGATTTCGTGCTGCGGCCGATCGAGCCGCGCGGCGCCGTGCCGTATTCGTCGTGCTCGGCGGTCGGCTCGGACTTCGGCCTGGACTACGCCGGCCCGGTCGCCTGCTGGTGGACCACCGGCGGTCATCTGGTACTCGGTTCGATGTCCGGCCAGATCAGCCACCTCACAAAGAAAAAACTCGCACTGCCGACGTACCTGAGCGGCGCGTCGATGGTCCGCGAGTCCGGCGGGCAGAAGCAGTTGGTTTCCTCGATGCGCCATCCGCGCGACGAGGGTTTTGGCGCGGCCGATTACGCGACCGTGAAGATCATCCGAAATGGAGTGGTAGTGCAATGAAAACGAAATTCGCGGACCTGCTGCAGACCGAAAACGGCATCGTCTACCCGAACGCGAAGCTCGCCGTCGGCGGCGGCTACAAGCTGTTCAAGAACGGCGAACTGCTGGAAGTCGGACACAACCTCGTCGTCAACGAAGGGCTGACCGACCTTCTCGATGTCTACCTGAAGGCCGGCACGCAGACCGAAGAGTGGTACGTCGCGCCGTGGTCGAACAACGTGAACCCGGCATCGACTTGGACCGCGGCGAACTTCACGGCGACCGCCGGTGAGTTCACGGCCTACGATGAAACCGCGCGCCCTGTCTGGACGCCTGGCGACATTGCGGATCAGACTGTTTCGAGCGTCCTCGACGATGCCGAGTTCACGATCAACAGCGCTGGCACGATCTATGGCGCCGCGCTGTTGGGCGCGTCAGCGAAGAGCGCGACGACAGGCAAGCTGTTCGCCTCGTTCCGCTTCACGAACCCGCGCGATTTCGAATCCGGCGACGTGATGCACATCGCCTATTTCGTGCAGGCGCAGTCGACCTCGTAAGGGGCACTCGTGATCGAACTCGCGCCAGGGCAGGCCGAGCAATATCTGAGCGCCCTGTGGGTGCGGCTGCCGAAGAATTTCCAGCTTCTGCAGAGCATCAACGAGGGCTTCTCGGTATCCGGCATCCAGACATCCGGTCGCATGGTCGGATACTGGCCCACGGACGCGTTCCAGCGATTCGACGACGACGACATCCTGCGTTTGCGGCCGACCGAATACGGCGCGATCACTGGAACCGAAGAACTCGGGCCAGGATTCGGTTCTGACGGTGCGGTCTGGGTGGCCGAAAGCGGCACGATCCGCTACGTCGCCGGGCTGTACAGCAACAACGAACTGACCTTCGCGTACACGGTGTCGCCGGCCGGGCTTATGCCGTTCACGTACAGCTACGAGTCCGAACATCAAGGCTGGGCGAGCAAGGACGGGGCGTTCTTCATCGGCGAATTGCGCTACTCGATCGATCAGAACGGGTACTACAACTCGTCCGCTCCCGGCCGGTACGGATTTGTATCGATCGACCCGTTTCTGAACCTCTTCGAATACATGCTGACGGCGTTCGGCAACGACCATCCCTATCCGCGATTCGAGCTGTACGCCGGAGAAAAGCCGCCCAGCCGGTTCGACGCCGATCCCGGTCAAGAACCGCTGAGCACGGCCGACATTCACATCACGCAGCGCACTGGTCCGAATGTTGGCGCGATCAACCTGGTCCCGCCGATCTCCGTCGTTGTACAGGACGATCCGATCGACGCGATGTGGGCGCGAGTCGTCGGCACGAACGATGAAGTGGTCATGGTCGTGCCGGTCTACGTGCGCGATGACAGCGCGATGTACTTCGAGTTCGGCGGCGGAATCGAGCTTGATGCGCGCCGCGCGCAGCCGGGCGACACCCTGCGCCTTTCAACGCTGCAATTCACGCAGCCGCGCGGCGAACTCGGTCTACCGGCGCGCGCTGGCTTCGTGGCGCCGAAGTTCAGCGCCAGCGAAACCGCCGAGTCCGTAACGCTTCTAATGCGGCGTTCCGGCTCGGCCCCAGCATCCGTGCGTGCGACGACAGAAGATGGTGCGGCCGCGGCTGGTGTGAACTACGTCGTGCACGACGAAACGGTCTCGTGGCCCGAGTTCGATACCGGCCTCAAGCCGGTGACTGTCGAGCTTATCCCGATAGACCTCGTAGAGCTGTCATGGTCAGAAGCCGCCGGGAGTCTGCCGCAATTTCCGGATGTTGGCGAAGGCGACGAAGAATTCGGAACAGATGACTTCGGGAACGATCTCATCACGATGACGTGGAGCGATGGTGCACGTCGTTGCGCGACGCATGAGACCTCCGAGTTGACATGGGAGGATGAAGGTC
>DATCXY010000033.1:0-7984 GCA_036570585.1 Solimonas sp.
GCGTGGGCTTCCGCGCTCAGCGAGAGTTCGAGCTCCTCGTCGCCGCCTTCGACGTCGTCCGGCTGGTTATCGTCCGGAAAGCCCTGGTTGCCATTGCTGTTGCCGTTGACATTGCCATTGGCATTCCCGCCCTGGTTTCCACCACGGTTCTGGCCGCCACGCTGGAAGCGACGACGATGTTTCATTGGAGGCTTGTTCAAGCGAGTTTATTCAGGTGAGGAGTGACGAACGCAGCGAGCTGCGCCTTGTGTACTGCGCCGACCTGGGTCGCGGCCGGCTCGCCATCCTTGAACAGGATCAGCGTCGGAATACCACGGATGCCCAGCGCCGCGGGCGTCTGCGGGTTTTCGTCGACATTGAGCTTGACGACCTTGAGCTTGCCGGCATTCTCGGCGGCGACCTGTTCGAGGATCGGCGCAATCATGCGACAGGGGCCGCACCACTCCGCCCAGAAGTCGACCAGCACTGGCTGTGTGTTGCTGGCGGATTTGACGTCCTGTTCGAAACTCGCGTCCGTAACAGCCGAAATATGTTCACTCATGGATTGGTGCCTCGCAGGAAGGATGAGCAGGAAAACGCCCGCACGCTTCGGAAGTGGGGTGGTTCTTCGCTGACCGCCGCCGCGCAAAAAGCACGACAGACCGGTATGATTAATCTTTATACGACGGGGAAATAGCGCGGGCCGGTGCAGCAAGCGGTAATCGCTGCGGGGCCATTGATTGCGTTATTTGATCTGAAACCTCCGCGCCTTGCAAGAGCCGGCCATCCGGCGAGCGATACCACCTGAATGCAGACCGACCATCTTTCCGCTGTCCGTTTCATTGATCTTCCGCTGCATCCGAGCCTTCAGGCCGGACTCACGCAGCTTGGCTACAGCCACTGCACGCCGATCCAGGCACAGGCGCTGCCCAAGGCCCTGAACGGCGAAGATCTCGCTGGCCAGGCCCAGACCGGGACCGGCAAATCCGCCGCGTTTCTGCTCGCGACGATGAATCACTTGCTGACGCATCCGCGCGCCGAAGGCGACGATCCGAACCAGCCACGCGCCTTCATTCTCGCGCCCACCCGCGAACTTGCGGTGCAGATTCACAATGATGCGATGGGGCTGGGCGCGCAGAGTGGTCTGCGCATGACGGTCTGCTACGGCGGCGCCGGCTACGAACAGCAGCGGTCGAGCATCGAAGGCGGCGTCGACATCCTGATCGGCACGCCGGGCCGGCTGATCGACTATTTCAAGCAGGGCACCTACCACCTCAAGCAGATTGAAGTGCTGGTACTCGACGAGGCCGATCGCATGTTCGATCTGGGCTTCATCGCCGACATCCGTTACCTGATCCGCAAGATGCCGCCGGCCGCGCAGCGCAAGAACTACCTGTTCTCGGCGACGTTGTCGCATCGCGTGCTCGAACTTGCGTACGAGCACATGAACAATCCGCAGAAGATCGAGATCGAACCCGATCAGGTTACGGCCGAGCGTGTGCGCCAGGAACTCGTGCATGTCTCCAACGACGAGAAACTGCCGTTCCTGATCGGCCTGCTGCGTGGCCGCAATCCATTCCGCTCGCTGGTATTCATCAACACCAAGCGCGGTGCCGAGTTCGTCGAGAAGGGCCTGCGCTTGAATGGCTTCGAGGCGAGCGTGCTGTCCGGCGACGTCTCGCAAGGCCAGCGTCTGCGCCTGCTTGAGGACTTCAAGGCGGGCAAGTTGCCGGTGCTGGTGGCGACCGACGTCGCCGCGCGCGGTCTGCACATTCCGGGTGTCGATCTGGTCGTCAACTATGATCTGCCGCAGGACGCCGAGGATTACGTGCATCGCATCGGCCGCACCGCGCGTGCCGGCGCGACCGGCGATGCGGTGTCGCTGTGTTGCGAAACCTGGGTTTACTCGCTGCCCGAGATCGAGAAATACATTGGCAGTCGTCTGCCGCTGATGGAAAACGGACACGACCTGATCGCCACCGATTTCGTCGCGCCGCCGCGCGAACCGCGTCGTCATTTCAGTGGCGGCGCTGGCAATCGCGGTCGCCGGCCGCCATCGCGGCGGCGCTGAGCGGCTGCACCCGGCGCACCGCAGGCATTGCGTCCGCGCTGAATATTGATATATTCGTCCGCACTTTAGGGCGCATTGTTAAAGACGGATGATGGCGTGAATCGAGTTCGCACCGGCTTCGACTACGAAACTTCGAACACCTGGCGCCCCCGGCGCCCGCGTCATTTGTCGCGCATGTCGGCGCAGATGGCGCTCGGCATCGTTGCGATTTCGGCTTTCGGTTCGGCCTGGCTGCTGCGCGATGGCGCCAGTGCATCGGCCAATCCGGCCACGCAGAAAACCGAAACGATCGTCGAGGCGGCGGGCAGCGATCTGACCAAGCCACTCGATCAGAGTGCAACGCTGATTCCGGTCAATGCCGTCATCAATACTGAACCGACGCCAAGGCCGGAGCTTGCGGCCGGTGTCGCCTCAACGCAGGCCGAAACACTCGCGGCTGCGATCGCCACGCCACAAACGTCGGCCGAGGCTGCGAGCGAGGCCAATGCGGTACAGGTTGCGCCAACCGAAGACAGCGAGACGCCCAACGAAGATGTCGTCGATGCGATCGCCAAGCAGATCACCGACAAGCCGGGTGCGCAGGATCTGCGTCTGCCGTCCGGACTCAAGCTGAAGTCCAGCGTAGTGCTGGTCGTCGATCAAAAGACCAACGAAGTTCTTGCTGCGCAACACGCTGACTCGGTGCAGCCGATCGCATCGCTGACCAAGCTGATGACGGCGCTGGTCGTTACCGACGCCAAGCAGCCGATGGACGAAGTCATCGAGATCACGCGCGATGACATCGACCGCATCAAGCACAGTTACTCGCGGCTGACGCCGGGCCTGAAGTTCACGCGCCGCGAGCTGCTGCTGCTCGCGCTGATGTCATCCGAGAATCGCGCGGCCTCGGCGCTGGCACGCCACTATCCCGGCGGTACCCCGGCGTTTGTGCGGGCCATGAACGCGCGCGCCAAGTCGCTGGGCATGAACCACACGCACTATCACGACAGCAATGGGCTTTCGAGCGAGAACGTCTCGACCGCGCAGGACCTCGTGCATCTGGTCAACGCGGTCTACAAGGTGCCGCTGATTCGCGATTTCTCGACGCACGTCGAGAAAACCGTGAAACCCGGCCGTCGTTCCATGCATTTCGTCAGCAGCAATCGTCTGGTGCGTGCCAGCAACGACTGGCGCATCGGTTTGCAGAAGACCGGCTACACCACCGAAGCGGGCCGCTGTCTGGTCATGCAGGCGACGGTCAAAGGACGACCGCTGGTCATGGTTCTGCTCGATTCCGACGGCAAGTACACGCGCTTTGCCGATGCGCAGCGGGTGCGCAGCTGGGTCGAGCACGGTTCGACCGCGTCGCTGGCCAGCAGCAGCAAGAGTCGGCACCGTCGCAGCCGGTCGCGCAGCTCGTCCTGAGATCGCGTCTCAGCTGAAAGTCGCGCTCAGCTCGGCGAGCGTTTCCACCGATCGCATCGAAGGAATCGGCCGACCCGGCAGGCCGCTGTCGGGTTTGCGGATGCCGATCACCTGCGCGATGCCGTACGCCTCGGCCGAGGACAGCACCGGCATGCTGTCGTCAACGAACAGTGAGCGCTGCGGATCGAAGTCGTGCGCTGAGCGCATCGCCTCCCAGAAGCGCAGATCTTCTTTCGGATAGCCGAAATCGTGTGAGCTGATCACGCGCTCGAAGTAGTGACGAAACCCGGTATGTTCGAGCTTCAGCTGCCAGCTGTCGCGATGCGCATTGGTGACGATCCACAAATGCCGGCCGCTGCGCTGCACCCTCCGCAGGAATTCCTCGACACCCGGGATCGGCGTGATGCGGTCACGGATCTCGCGCTTCAGGCTGGCCATGTCGAGGCCGGTCTCGTCGCTCCAGTAGTCGGTGCAATACCACGGCAGCGTGTGCTGCACGGCGCTGAATCGCGGCGCCAGTTCGGCGCGCGCCGCGTCGAGACTCAGGCCATGTTTCAGCGCGTAGCGCTGCGGTACGAGTTCGCGCCAGAAGTAATTGTCGAAGGCGAGGTCGAGCACCGTGCCGTCCATGTCGAGCAGCACCCAGTCGGCCGTCTGCCAGTTCACCAGATGTGCGTTCGCAAGATTGTTCATGCTTTTATGATACGGACCATGGCGACCTCAGATGAAGTGTTCGACGCGATCGTGCGCATCGCGATCGAAGCCGGCGAGAAGATCATGGCGATCTATCGCGGTGAGTTTGCGGTCACGCGCAAGAACGATGATTCGCCGCTGACCCAGGCCGATCTGGCCGCGCACCGGCACATCCTGGCGGCGTTGCACGCGCTGACCCCGGACATTCCGGTGCTGAGCGAAGAAGCGGCCGACATCCCGTACCCAACCCGTTCGCGGTGGTCGCGCTACTGGCTGGTCGATCCCCTCGACGGCACCAAGGAATTCATCAAGCGCAACGACGAATTCACCGTCAACATCGCGCTGATCGAGGATGGTGTCGCGCAGACGAGTGTCGTGCATGCGCCGGCGCTGGCTCGAACGTATGCAGGTGCTGTCGGACGCGGTGCATTGCGCGTACGCGGGGCACAGCGCGAGGCGATCCGCACGCGCCGGGTGCCGGCCACGCCGCCGATCTGGCTGGTCAGCAAATCGCATCGCAACGCGGCGCTGGAGGCGCTGCTGGCGCGGGCGCCGGCGCATGAGGCGCGCAGTATTGGCTCGTCGCTGAAGTTCTGCGAGATCGCCGAAGGTGCCGCCGATCTGCATCCGCGCACCGGTCCAACCTCGGAGTGGGATACCGCCGCCGGGCAGTGCATCGTCGAGCAGGCCGGCGGCCAGGTCTTGCGCATATCGGACCTGCAGGCGCTGCGCTACAACCAGAAGGACTCGTTGCTCAACCCGGATTTTCTCGTGATCGGCGATCCGGATTACGGCTGGCCGCAAAAACTCGGTGCGGAGCGACCGTGAAAGCGGCACTTGCAGCGCTACACGCCGAACTTGGCATCGACGCTACCGTATTGCGCACGCGTGGCCTGCAAGTGCACCGCGAAGCGCGCAGCCTACGCGCGGTGGGTCTCGGCACCGATGGCCGCGACAAACTGCTGGTGGCCGGCGCGGCGTTGGCGTGGCGCGCGATGCACGACGCGGCTGCGATCGATGGCGTCGAACTGCTGCTGATCTCGGCGTTTCGCAGTATCGAATTCCAGGCTGCATTGGTCCGCGACAAGCTCGCGCGCGGCATCACGATCGATGAAATCCTGATGGTCAACGCACCGCCCGGTTACAGTGAACACCACAGCGGTCGCGCGATCGACATCGGCGCGCGCGGTATAGCGCCACTCGACGAAGCCTTCGAGGTGACGCCCGCATTTGCATGGCTCAGCGCACAGGCAGTGCATTTCGGTTTTTCGCTTTCGTATCCGCGCGGGAATGCGGAGGGGTATTTGTATGAGCCCTGGCATTGGTGCTGGCAGCGTGCCGTTCGAAGTGATGCTTGAGTCGTGCCGACGGCTTCTCGACCAGGTAGTAGCCCAGCGCCGCGCAGGCAATCGCGGCAAACAGATTGAACGGCCAGCTGCTCCACAACCAGGGATGCGGATAGGCGTCCCCGGGGCCGAAGAACAGCTGCTGCCATAGATAGAGACTGTATGAGATGCGGCCGAGCCAGCGCAGGCCTGGCATCGCCAGCGCCGTGCGCAAACGACCGTCGGGCAACGCGATCTCGGCGACGATCAACATTGCCACGATCGGCACCAGCAACGCGTACAGCGGCACCCACGTGAGATCCTGCAGGTCGCGTCCGCGCTGCCACGCGACGACGAGCGCAGCGAGCGCGAGGAAGCTCAGCATGACGCCGCGTGCCGGCAGCATGCGATAGCGGCGCAGCCAGCGCGGCTCGCGTGTCGTCTGCAGCGCCATCGCCAGCAGGCAGCCGGCAGCCAGATGCGGCACGTACGGCACGATGTTCTGCAGGGGCTTGGCGGCCCATAACGTCAGCGGGGTGACCAGCACGCTGCCGAGCACGATGATCAACAAGACGGCCATCTTCCGGCGCGTGCCGATGGCCAGCGCAAACACCAGCGGCCACAGCAGATAGAACTGCTCCTCCAGTGACAAACTCCAGATGTGGCCGAAGAACCAGTCACCGGCCAGCAGTGACGTGTTCTTGGTCAATGTCACGGCGCCGATGAACGAGGGCCAATGCCAGACCATCACGCCGCTGGCGGCGGCGATCGCAATGCCAAGCGCTGCCGCCGCGAACGGTGGCACGATGCGCAGCACACGGCGGATCCAGAAGCGGCGCAGATCGACGCCGCCGTCGCGCTGTCGTTCGCGCAACAGCAGATGCGTGATGATGAAACCGCTGATCGTGAAGAACAGTTCGACCCCGACGATGCCCATTTCGCCGAAGGGCCGCATGGCACTTGGGGCACCGGCGGTATGCGCGCCGTGGCCGATCAGCACGAACAGGATCGAGACCGCGCGCAGGCCGTCGAGACCCTCGATGCGCTGTGTCGGCTTGGCGACATCTGCGGCTTGCGGCGAAGGCGGGCGCGTGCGCTCCGCCGGAGGTGGGATTTGGGCATCCATGCCGGAGAACACCGGTGACGCACGAGTGTGTTGCGTGCGCGCTCAGTGAGCCTTAATAGTGATGAATTGACGCTGAAATCTAGAGCTTGAGATCGTTGAAATGCGCGACCTGCGGGTGTCCAGCGCTCGGCTCGGCCTTGTCGTCGCGCAGCAACTGGCAGGTCTGCATGCCGGCGGCGCGCGCGGCGTCGAGTTCGGCGCCGATGTCCGACAGGAACAGTACGGCTTCGCCCGGCAGATCGATCTCGCGCAGGATCGCGAGATACGAATCGGCCTCGCGCTTGCCGCCGATGCGCGTGTCGAAATAGCCCGAAAACAGCGGCGTCAGATCACCGTACGCGGTGTGGCCAAAAATCAGTTTTTGCGCATCGACTGAACCGGACGAGTACACATACAGCTTGTGACCGCTCGCATGCCAGCGGCGCAGCGCCTCCGGCGTGTCGGCGTAGACATGACCCTGCAGCTCGCCATTGCGATAGCCGACGTTCCAGATCATGCCCTGCAGCGTCTTCAGCGGCGTTGCCTTGCGATCCTCGGCGATCCACCGTTCGAGGACATCGGCGGCTTCCTCGATCGACAGATCATGACCGACGATCGCTTCGACATCGGCCATGATCTGCTGCACGGCGTCGTCGCCGGCCTGCTCGCGCAGGAAGCGCCGCAGATGCTGTCTCGCGTAGGGAAACAGCGTTTGGTGGACGAAGTCGATCGACGAGGTGGTGCCTTCGATGTCGGTGACTATTGCTTTGATCACAGCAGCTCCTGAGCCGTCCATGGCGCGGCGATCCGGGCCAGACGTCCATGTCTGGCCGCGCGGCGGGACGGATTGCCATTCAAGGCAATCCGTCTTTTTCCGCCGCGCCCTTCGATATCGGTGACGATGGCCTTGATCATCTGCAATGGTCAGGCCGCGCTCTCGAATTTCGGAAAGCGGTCGGCGATCGTGTCGCCGGTGAAATGGCCGACCCAGCCTTCGGCGATGCGGAAGAAGCGGATCGCCTTGAAGTCCGGCTTCGGACCCATGTCGAACCAGTGCGTGACGTTCGCCGGCAGGTTGATCAGATCGCCCTTGGTGCAGACCGTGAGAAACACCTTGCCGTTGGCGCGAATATAGAACGCGCCCTGGCCGTCGACGAAGAAGCGAGTCTCGAAGTCGGCGTGCGTGTGCTCCGAGAGGAACTTGCCGCGCGCGGTCTCGGCCTGTGGACTATCCGGCTGGATGCTGACGACGTCGATGCTGACGAAGCCGTAACGCGCGTTGAGCGCGTCGATTTCGTTCTGATAAGCGGCGATCACTTCATCCTGGCCGGCATTCGCCGAGAGCGGCTGATTCGTTTCCCAGCGCTGGAATTCGACGCCGATCGCAGCGAGCTGATCGCGGATCGC
>DATCXY010000034.1:0-3022 GCA_036570585.1 Solimonas sp.
CCTCGGCGCCACCGCCGAGACCCTGGCCGCCAGCGGCGGCGTGATCTATGCCGGCAATCCACGCCTCTACTACGGCGGCGTGCGGGTCCGGTTCTAGGGGCATGAAATGAAAACTGATTCCGCGACCATCCCGCTATCGGCGCGTGGTCCGCGCTACCGCATGATCTGGCGCTGGCATTTCTACGCCGGCCTGTTCTGCATGCCGTTCGTGCTATGGCTGGCGAGTACCGGTTCGATCTATCTGTTCAAACCGCAGATCGATCACTGGCTCGAACGTCCGTACGACCGGCTGACGATCAACGGACCGCTGGCGACGCCATCGGCGCAGGTGGCGGCGGCGCTCGCCAGCGAGCCGGGCACGGTGCTGAACGCCTATGAGCTGCCGCGCACAGCGCATTCCGCGGCGCGCGTGCTGGTCGGGCAGGGTAGCGCCGTGCATCGCGTTTACGTCCATCCGCAGACGCTGCAGGTACTCGGCGCGGTCGATGAAGATCGACGCTTCACCCGGATGATTTTCCGTCTGCATGGTGAACTGCTGCTCGGGCGCGGCGGTTCGATGCTGGTTGAACTTGCCGCCTCGTGGGCGATCGTGATGCTGATCAGCGGCCTGTATCTGTGGTGGCCGCGCGATGCCAGTGGAATCGCGGGCATCGTCTATCCACGGCTGCGACGAGGTGGCCGCGTGTTCTGGCGCGATCTGCATGCCGTCGTTGGTCTGTGGGTGTCGGCGTTCGCGCTGTTCCTGCTGATCAGCGGCTTGCCGTGGGCGACGTTCTGGGGCGGCAATCTGCAAACCGTTCGCAGCTGGCTCGCGCCGACCACGCAACGGCAGGACTGGACAACCGGATCGGCGGACGAAGCCAGACGTGCGATCGCGCAGAACACGCAGCCTGAGCCGGAGCACGCGGGACACAATGCGGCTGGGCACGACATGAACATGCACGGCCTGCATGGCGCGCATGACATGCCGGGCATGGTCGGCATGGCGGCGATGATGCTGCCGAGCTTCGACGGTGCGGCGCTCGACCGCTTGGTGCCGGTGGTCGCGGCGCTGCAGTTGCCGCCGCCGGTCTTGGTCGCGCCACCGTCGGCGGCGTCGGCGCAATGGACGGCGCGCTCGGATACGCAGAATCGGCCGCAGCGGGTCAGCCTGACGCTCGATGGTGCCAGCGGGCAGATCGTCAAGCGCATCGATTTCAATCAGCGGCCGATGCTCGATCGCATCATCGGTACTGGCGTTGCCGCGCACGAGGGCCAGTTGTTCGGCTGGGTCAATCAGGTGCTCGGTGTGCTGACCGCGCTCGGACTGATCACGCTCAGCATCAGCGCGCTGATACTGTGGTGGCAGCGCCGGCCGGCCGGTGTGCTCGGTGCGCCGGCCGCTGTTGTGGGCGAGCGCATTGGTCTGCCATTGGTTGGCCTGATCATCCTGTTCGGTGTGCTGTTGCCGATGCTGGGTCTGTCGCTGATTGCGGCGCTGGTGATCGAGCGCGTGCTGTTGCGGCGCATCGCGCCGCTACGGGATTTCTTCGGAATCGCCGCCTGATCGCAAGCGGCTCGCCGGTTCAATGGCCGGCGAGCAGCTTCTTCATGTTGCTGCCCATCGACGCAGCACCGCCAAGCGACCAGCCGCCATCAACCGGGATCAGTGTGCCGTTGACGTAGCCCGCGGCCTCGCTGCCGAGCCACAGGCAGCAGTTGGCGATGTCCTGCTTGCTGCCGTAGCGCTGCATCGGCACGGAATCGATCGTTGCCTGCTTGAGCTCCGGTGTTGGTGCGAGCCGCGCCATGCCTTCGGTATCTTCGATCGGGCCGGGCAGTACCGAGTTGACGCGCACGCCCGCCGCTCCCCATTCCAATGCGCCGACCCGCGTGATCATGTCGACGCCAGCCTTTGCCGCGCAGACGTGCATCTGGGTTTCCATCGCCAGTATCGATTGCGGCGCCGAGATATTGATGACGCTCGCACCGGGTTTGCGCAGCAGCGGATACGCGGCGCGCAGAACATGGAAGGTGCCGAGCAGATCGATCTCGATCACGGTACGAAAGCCGTTCGACGAGATGCCCAGTGCCGGTGCCGGGAAATTGCCGGCCGCACCGGAAATCAGCACATCGATTTCGCCGAAGCGCGCGTGTGCAGACTTCAGCGCTTCTTCGGTCTTTGCGTAATCGCGAACATCAGCGGAAAAGCCGACCGCGTCGCCACCATGTCGTTTCAGTTCGGCCACCGCCGCATCGACTTTGTCCTGTGAACGCGACAGCACCGCGATGCGAGCGCCGCAGCGCGCGAATGCATGTGCGACGCCGAGATTGATGCCGCTGGTGCCGCCGGCAACAAATACGAACTTGCCGCGATAGTCGAAAGTGACGGACATGATGGGTCCTCCGTTAAATGATGAAAATCGGTCGCTGAAAATCCTGTTCTAGGAAGAAGCGCCGCAGGAGCGTCGCCCGCGTCCTGCATGCCAGGCACAACCGCTCCTCCGGCGCTACTACGGCTCCAGCCGCTCGACGATCCAACCGTCGCCTTCGCGGCGATAGCGCAGCCGGTCGTGCAGGCGGCCGTGCCGGCCCTGCCAGAACTCGATCGCCTCGGGAACGACGCAGTAGCCGCCCCAGGATTCGGGTAGCGGGACTTCACGATTGGCGTACCGGGCTTGCGCGTCGGCGAGCCGCTGATCCAGTGCCTCGCGTGAGCGCACGACCCTGCTTTGTCTCGACGTGATCGCACCAATCTGAGATTCGGGCAGGCGTGAATGAAAATAGCGCCCGGAAATCTCGCGCGGCAGCTTCGAGACGCGGCCTTCGAGGCGCACCGAGCGTTCGAGCTTGTCCCACCAGAACACCAGTGCGACATTCGGGTTGTCTGCCAGCTCGCGACCCTTGCGGCTCTCGTAGTTCGTGTAGAACGTCAGGCCACGGTCCAGGCCATCGCCGTGAAAACCCTTGAACAGCACCACGCGTGCTGACGGTCGGCCGTGTGCATCGACGCTGGCCAGCGTCATCGCGGTCGGCTCCTGCA
>DATCXY010000035.1:0-7033 GCA_036570585.1 Solimonas sp.
GAAGGTGCCGGCGCGGTAGGCGGGCGCGGCGATCGGGCGCAGGGCGAGGGCAATCGCAACGGCGGCAATCTGTCGACCGCGCTCGGCACGATGGAACTGTGCTGGGGCGATGTCGGTTTTCTGCTGTCGATGCCGCGCCAGGGGCTCGGCAATGCCGCGATTGCGGCAGTCGCCAGCGATGAACAACTGCAGCGCTTCGCCGGCGGCTGGGCGGCGATGGCGATCACCGAGCCGCACTGCGGATCGGATTCGGCCGCGATCCGGACCACGGCGCGACTCGATGGTGATCACTACGTGTTGAACGGCGACAAGATCTTCGTTACCGCGGGTGATCGCGCCGAACTGGTGGTGGTCTGGGCGACGCTCGACAGGAACGCCGGCCGTGCTGCGATCAAATCGTTCGTGGTCGAGAAGGGTATGCCGGGATTCGAACTGGTGCGGCTTGAACACAAGCTCGGCATCCGTGCGTCCGACACTGCGCAGTTCGCGTTGCGCGACTGCCGTGTGCCGAAGGAGAACCTGCTCGGCGATCCGGCGATCAATGTCGAGAAGGGCTTTGCCGGTGTCATGCAGACCTTCGACAATACGCGGCCACTGGTTGCGGCGATGGCGGTCGGTCTGGCGCGTGCGTGCATCGAGGAGACGCAGCGTTTGCTCAAGGCGGTCGGTGCTGAAGTCGATTACCAGCGGCCGGCGATGGTGCAGTCGGCGGCTGCCGCCGAGTTGTTGAAGCTGGAAGCCGACTACGAGGCAGCGTGGCTGCTGACGCTGCAGGCGGCCTGGATGGCCGACAACCGCAAGCCGAACTCGCTGCAGGCGAGTCAGGCCAAGGCCAAGGCGGGGCGCGCCTGCGTCGACATTGCACTCAAGTGTGTAGAGCTGTGTGGCAGCGTCGGCTACGGCGAAAGCGAGCTGCTCGAAAAATGGGCGCGCGACGCCAAGATCCTCGACATCTTCGAGGGCACACAGCAGATTCAGTTGCTGATCATTGCGCGGCGTCTGCTCGGCAAGAGCTCGGCCGAGCTGAAGTAAGCTCGCGGTTTGCAACTTTCATCACCGGGTCCGCCATGCAACAGGAATTTTACGAACGTGTCCGCGTCACGATTGACGACGATATTGCGCAGGTCACGCTGATCCGTGCCGAGCGCCACAACGGCATGGATTTTCCGATGCTCAAGGCGATGCTGGCGGCGCAGAAGATGTTGCGTCGGCGTCGCGATGTGCGCTGCGCGATTGTCCACGGCGACGGACCGTCGTTCTGCGCCGGGCTCGATATCAAGTCCGTGATGTCGAACAAGGCACAGGCCTTCGCGCTGTACCTGAAGCTGTGGTGGCCGTTCGCGAATGCGTTTCAGTGTTTCAGCATCGGCTGGCGCAAGCTGCCGTTTCCGGTGATTGCGGCGGTACATGGCAACTGCTTCGGCGCCGGCATGCAGCTCGCGCTGGGGGCCGACATCCGCATTGCGCGCGGCGACGCGCAGTTGTCGATCATGGAAACCAAGTGGGGCCTGATCCCGGACATGGGCGGCATGGTACTGCTGCGCGAACTGGTCGCGATCGACGTCGCCAAGGAATTGACGATGAGCAGCCGCATCTTCAGCGGCGTCGAGGCACAAGCGCTCGGCCTGGTCACCCACGTCGCGGACGATCCACTGGCTGCCGCGCGCGTGCTTGCCGCCGAGATCATGAGCCGCTCACCGGATGCCGTCGCCGCCAGCAAATTCCTGCTGCAGCGCAGCTGGACCGCGAACGAGCACGCGACGCTGGCACTGGAGCGCGCTTACCAGCGACGCATCATTAATCGTCGTAATCAGCTGATTTCGGTTGCCCGGAACCAGCGCAAATCAGATACGCCGTTCGCACCGCGTCGCATTGACCGTTGATTGTCGCCTGGTCTGAACCGGAAAACTGGCCGGACTGAAGCGGCGGTTTACCATGCGACGAGCGCGTTGGCGGCTCGTCGGCGACCCGCTCGATTGCAGGTCTGGACTAGACGGATCGCCGCCGGCTTCGTCTGGCGACTGTACCTGCGGGGTCCAGACGCGAGACAATGGGCGGCGCGGCGGCGCCTTTGCCGCCGGACGGCGGTGCAGCCGTGAACAGAAATGCCCGCTCCCCGTGAGACGGGCCCGCACCCAAATTGGCAGGAACCATGACGAACACTTCTTCGAAAGCCGACGTGCTGATCGTCGGCGCAGGACAGGCCGGCGGCGATCTGGCCTCGATTCTCCGGCAGCAGGGCTACGAGGGCGGCATCGTGCTGGTTGGTGACGAGGCGTATGTCCCGTATCGCCGCCCGCCGCTGTCGAAGACCTTCCTGTCGGGCGAGGCGACGCTGGAGTCGCTGTTCATCAAGCCACAGGCCGTTTACGACAAGCACAACATCGAATGCCGGTTCGGTACCGGGGTCGAGCTGATTGATCGCGCAGCGCACAGCGCGCGCCTGTTCGACGGCACCACGCTCGAATACGGCAAGCTGGTATTGGCCACCGGCGGCCGACCGCGGCACCTGTCGCTGCCGGGCGCCGAACATCCGAACGTGCATTACGTGCGCACCATTGCCGACATCCTGCGCCTGAAGGCGCAATTCGAAGCCGGCAAGCGCCTGGTCATCATCGGCGGTGGCTACATCGGCCTTGAAGCCGCCTCGGTCGGCATCAAGAAGGGCCTGAAAGTCACGGTCGTCGAGGCGCTGCCACGCGTGCTCGCGCGGGTCACGGCGCCGGAAATTTCGGCGTTCTACGAGCGCGTGCATCGCAGCCGCGGCGTCGACGTCAAGACCGGCGTTGGCGTACACGGGTTTGAAGGCGATGCGCTGGTCGACGCCGTGGTGCTGGCTGACGGGACGCGCATCGAAGCCGATATCGTCATTGCCGGCATTGGTTTGGTTCCGAACATCGAAATTGCCGACGCCGCGGGTCTGACGGTAGCCAACGGCATCGTCGTCGACCTGCACATGCAGACCTCGGATCCGGACATCTACGCACTCGGCGACTGCGCGCAGGCCGAAAACGCGTTCTACGGACGCAGCATGCGGCTCGAATCAGTGCCTAACGCGATCGAGCAGGCGCGTGTCGCGGCTGCCGCGATCATCGGCAAGCCGATCCCGTACAGTGCGGTACCCTGGTTCTGGTCCGATCAGTACGATCTCAAGCTGCAGATGGTTGGCCTGTCGCAGGGCTTTGATCAACTGATCATCCGCGGCGACATCAATGGCGAGTCGTTCTCGGCGTTCTACCTGCAGGACGGCGTGGTGATCTCGGCCGATGCCGTCAATCGGCCACAGGAATTCATGATCGCCAAAAAGCTCGTTGCCGAGCGCATTCGCGCGCAAGCGACCCAGCTCGCCGATGAGGCATTTGTGCTGAAAAGCCTGTTGCAGCCACCTGCCTGAGCCGATCGGCAGGCGTGTGCCGACCGGCGGTATCGGCGGCCTCGCCTGCTTCAGCGGGCAGACAGCAGCTACCGGTCGCCCTTCACGTAGAGGAAAAGGGACGGCATTATTCGTCACCGTAGTCGTTTGACTTCCCCAAATGAGGTCCATAGCTGATGCGTATTTCCCTGATTTCGTTTCTCGCCGCCGGTTTGTTGATCGGCAGCTCGGTCACTTTTGCCGCGGACACGCTGCGCCCTGAAGTCGGCACACCGCTGCAAGAAGCACAGGCCGCGCTCAAGGCGAAAAACTATCGTGAGGCGCTGGCCGATGTCGACGCCGCCGAAAAGGTCGG
The DNA here is from genome assembly GCA_036570585.1 of Solimonas sp. Lineage (GTDB taxonomy): Bacteria > Pseudomonadota > Gammaproteobacteria > Nevskiales > Nevskiaceae > Solimonas. The sequence goes on from DATCXY010000035.1 coordinate 3,729, forward strand.
CAGTCTGACCGCGTACGAAAGCTATATCGTCAACCGCATGCGTGCCGCAGCCGCGACCGGTGCTGGCCAGTCGTCGGTCGCGATCAAGGCTTATGAAACGGCGCTGGCATCGCCGCAGATGCCGGCTGCCGAGAAGCTGCAGACCTATGATGTCATCGCCAAGCTTGCGTACGGCGCCAGGAACTACAGCAAGGCGGCCGAATACATCAAGAAGTATCAGGCGGCGGGCGGCAACAATGCACAGACGCTCGGCCTGCTGACGCAAACGCTTTATCAGGCCAACGATCTCAGCGGCGCGCAGCGCGAACTCAACGCGCAGCTCGACCGCATGGCCAAAGCCGGACAGAAGCCGACCGAGAATCAGCTGGAGATGCTGGCGTCGATTGCGGTCAAGCAGAAGGACAACGCCGCTTACATCGCCGCACTCGAAAAGCTCGTGGCCTACTACCCGAAGCCGAACTACTGGCTCGACCTGATCACGCGCACCGCCAACAAGCCGGGCTTTTCGACGCGACTGACGCTCGATCTGTATCGACTCAAGAAGCAGACCGATACGCTGACGAAGGCCAATGATTTCATGGAGGCGGCGCAGCTCGCGTTGCAGGCCGGCTTGCCGGGTGAAGCGCAGCAATATGTGACGTTCGGCTATAGCACGAAGGCACTCGGCACCGGCTCGGAAGCGTCGCGGCAGCAACGTCTCAAGGATCTGGTCGACAAGAAGGTGGCCGAAGACAAGCCGACGCTGGCAGCCAGCGACAAGCTGGCTGCGGCACAGGCCACTGGTGAGGCGCTGGTTACGGCTGGGCTGAACCGCGTGGGGTATGGCGACGCGGCAGCGGGTGTGAAGTTGATCGAGCAGGGCATCAAGAAGGGCTCGCTGAAGAAGCCGGACGAGGCCAAGCTGCATTTGGGCTACGCGCAGCTGATGGCTGGGCAGAAGGATGCGGCTTCGCGGACGCTGCGAACCGTGCAGGGCAACGACGGCTCGACCGCGTTGGCGCGTCTGTACATCCTGATGCTGCGTTCGTCCTGATCGCACTTCGCGGGCAAAGAAGGGCGCGCCGGTTGGCGCGCCCTTCTTGTTGGTCGGCTCCAGCAGGGCCGTCGCTGCGTCTGCGCGCTGCAGCGGATCAGTCGGCGTTGATATACTGGTGGACACGCCTAGTACGCGTGCCCAGCGATCCCGCCGCCGCGCGGGATTTTTTCGTTACTCACGGTTGCGTCCCCGTCAAAGACGCTGAGGCTTAGAGATGTCCACGTCCGTCACGCGCCAGACCTTCGATGAGGTCATGGTTCCCAACTATTCCCCTGCCGAAGTCATTCCGGTGCGCGGGCAGGGATCGCGCTGGTGGGATCAGCAGGGCCGAGAATACGTCGACTTTGCCGGTGGTATCGCCGTGACGGTGCTGGGCCACGCCAATCCGGTGATGGTCAAGGCACTGAACGAGCAGGCGCAGAAACTCTGGCACCTGTCGAATGTCGTCACCAACGAGCCGGCGCTCAAGCTCGCACAGCGGCTGACCGAACTGACGTTTGCCGAGCGCGTGTTCTTCTGCAACTCCGGTGGCGAGGCCAACGAAGCGGCATTCAAGCTTGCACGTCGCTGGGCCAGTACGAACTTCGGCCCGGAAAAGAACCGGATCATTGCGTTCGACAATGCGTTTCATGGCCGTACGCTGTTCACGGTCTGTGTCGGTGGACAGCCGAAGTACTCGCAAGGTTTCGGCCCGCTGCCGGGCGGCATCGAACATCTGCCGTTCAACGACATCGCCGCGCTTGAAGCGGTGATGGACGACAAGGTCTGCGCGATCGTGATGGAGCCGATCCAGGGCGAAGGTGGCCTGACGCCGGCAACGCCGGAGTTCGCCAAGGCCGCGCGCGCGCTGTGCGACCGGCACAAGGCGTTGCTGGTGTTCGACGAGGTACAGACCGGCAACGGCCGCACCGGCACGCTGTACGCGTATGAACAACTCGGCGTGACGCCGGACGTGATGAGCACCGCCAAGGGACTTGGTGGCGGTTTTCCGATCGGCGCAATGCTGACGACGGCGGAAATTGCCAAGGCGCTCGCGTTCGGCACGCATGGCTCGACCTACGGCGGCAATCCGCTGGCATGCGCGGTCGCCGGCGCCGTGCTCGAAGAAATCGTCAAGCCGGAACTCAAGGCCAACGTGCTGGCGCGCTCGCAGCAGCTGAAGGCGGGTCTGACGCAACTGTCGGAACGCCACGGAATGTTTGGCGTACCACGCGGCAATGGTCTGCTGGTCGGCGTGACTGTGGCGGAACGCTGGAAGGGTCGCGCCAAGGAAATGATCAACGCGGCATTGAAGGAAGGGCTGTGGCTGCTGGTCGCTGGCCCCGATGTGTTGCGTTTCGCGCCGGCCCTGAACATCACCGAAGCGGACGTCAGCGAAGGTCTGGTGCGTCTTGATCGGGTGCTTGCATCGCTGCGCAAATGAGCCGACAGGCCTGTTAGCAGAATAGCAGTAACGAAAAAGGGCGACCCCGTGAGGGCCGCCCTTTTTTGTTACCCCCGGCTTCGTCAGGCGAAGCCGAGGTTATGCATGTGAGGCCTTGCTTACTGAGGCCCCTTGCCGCAGGCGGCAAACACCTTGTAGCTGCTCAGCGCCGACGCCAGACCGGAGCTGAACGTGATCTGCACAGCGTCAAAGTCTTGCGTCGTCGAGATGAACAGCGGCTGCGCCGTGGTCCCGAGATCACCGATCACCGCAGTGCCGAGCAGGTCGAGGCGCAGCGGCGTGCCCGCCATGTTGCTGGCATCGCCGGTCGCGGTGCCGCCGTTCAAGGTCCGGACGACGATCTGATTGCCGACCTCGGCGGTCAGTAGCGAGCCATTCGCAGTAGCGACGACGAAGCCCGCCGTCGGGCCCGCCGTGAACGGTGCGTATGGCGGTTCGGCCGTTGCTGTCACGGTGACCGCTGCATTGAGCAGTGCAACCGGGAGGAACACTGAACCGTAGGTCTGCGGATCGGCATCGATGACGTTGTTGAGGTTGGTCGTCGAGCAGGTCAGGCACAGACCGGAGAGCAGTGAGTCGATGCTGGCGCCCTGCGACATCTGCAGGGGGATCTCGCAAACCGCGGCGGTCACCGTGATCGTGCGGCTGGCGCTGCAGTGCGCACCACAGACCGAGGTGTCTTTGAGCGTGCCGGTGATCGTCACATCACCAGCGCCGACGCCGGTGACGACACCCGCCGGGCTGACCGTGGCGAGCGATTCATCGCTGCTGGTCCAGCTCACATCGTCGGCATTCAGGGCCTTCGACGCATCAGCGTAGTCGTGC
>DATCXY010000036.1:0-18032 GCA_036570585.1 Solimonas sp.
GATCGGCGGCGCGGCCAAGAACGTGATGGCGATCGGCGTCGGCATTGCCGATGGCATGTCGCTCGGCGCCAACACGCGCGCAGCGCTGATCACGCGCGGTCTGGCCGAGATCATGCGGCTGGCGATCGCGATGGGCGGCAAGGCCGAGACACTGATGGGCCTCGCCGGCATGGGCGATCTGGTACTGACCTGCACCGACAATCAATCCCGCAACCGACGCATGGGCTTGCTGCTTGCGCAGAGCAAGAGCGTGGACCAGGCGATCGCCGAAATCCGGCAGGTCGTCGAAGGCGTCAAGGCGGCGCCCGAGGTGTTGCGGCTGGCGCAGCGCTACGGTGTCGACATGCCGATCACCGAAGCGGTCAACGGCGTGCTGACCGGCCAGCTCTCGGCGGTCGAAGCCGTGCAGATGCTGGCGACACGCCCGGCGCGCGCCGAGATCACCGAGTAGCGCGCCCGCCACGGCGGCGTCTCACGATTCAGATCGGTGCCGCGTCGCAGAAACCGGCTTGCCGCCACGCCTCGAACACCGCGATCGCCACCGAGTTCGACAGATTCAGGCTGCGATTATTCGGGCGCATCGGCAGTTTCAGGCGCTGTCCGGTTGGCAGCGCGTCGAGCAGCTCCTGCGGCAGCCCGCGCGTTTCCGGTCCGAACAAGAGAATGTCGCCGTCGCGAAACGTGCAGTGATCGTAGCGTTGTGCACTGCGCGTCGAGAACGCCAGCCATCGCGCCTGTGGCCGCGCGGCGCGCAAGGCATCGAGCGATGCATGCACGCTGACATTCGCCATTTCGTGATAATCGAGCCCGGCGCGTTTGACCGACGCATCGTCGATGCGAAAGCCGAGCGGTTCGATCAGATGCAGCGCCGCACCACTGTTGGCGCACAGGCGGATGATATTGCCGGTGTTCGGTGGAATCTCTGGCTGATAGAGCGCAACCTCGATCATCGGCATGCTCAGATGGCGGGGCGCTCGCTGCCGCAGGCCCAGCAGATTTCAAAATGGACGGGTGACGATTCGCCGCAGGCGCAGAACCATGATGCCTGTGCGTGACGTCGGTGTTCGTAGCGGCGCAGCAGTTCGCGCGCATCATCGAACTGGCTGGGATCGTCGATCACCAGGCGAGGCCAGGCATCGACTGGCAGCTCGCCGCGACCACTCCACAGTCCGGCGCCGAAGATCTGTACGCTGATGCCGTGCTGTTCGAGATAGCCGCGCAGGATTTCGGCTTCGATCGGATCGGCAGCGGCGTACACGGTGTGCATGTCGGCAGATTGTATGGAGTTCGTCGCCGCAACGGCGAATTTTGTTGCGTTGACACCCGCACAGGTGCCGCCTACGCTGCGTAGCTTGCGGTTGCCAGCCTTGAGGGGGTTTCATGTCGCGTCTACATTCGTTCACCATCGCTGCCGTGCTGGCGATGACCATCGGCACTGCGCAGGCTCAGGTCACGCAGGACGTTGATAGCTCGCCTTCGGCGGTCGCGATGGCCGCCGATCTTCTGATCGTGCGTCCGCTCGGACTGGTTGCGACCGTGCTCGGCACCGGTTTGTTCGTGCTGCAATTGCCGCTGTCGCTGGTGCAGGGCGAAGCGCCGCTCGATCCGGCGCGCAAGCTGGTGGTTGCGCCGGCACAGTTCACCTTCAGTCGTCCGCTCGGCGATCTCGAATGAGCGTTTGATCAAACTTGCTTGCAAACAACAACGCCGGCAGCTGCCGGCGTTGTTGTTTGTGACGGGCACAAGGGTTCAGCGAACCGGGTTGCCGTCGGTGTCGAGTACCTCGATGCTGGAGATCCCCAGGCTCGGCGCGAGTTTGCGCAGCGGCGCTTCGATCTTGCTCAAATCGCCGACCACGATCCACGTCAGTGCTTGCGGATGCACGAGCTTGCGCATCGCGGCGTTGACGACGTCTGGCTGCAGCGCATCGAACTTCGGCACGATGTCATTCCAGTAGCTATCCGGCAGGCCGTAGGTCAGTACCGTCGTATACGAGCTCGCCAGGCCACTCGCGGTCTCGTTGTCGCCGGGCAAGGACAGCACCAGACTGTCGCGCGCGAACTTGAGTTCGTCCTCGCTCACCGGCCGCTTGCCGATCGCCGCGTCCAGTTCGTTCCGGATCTGCGTCATCGACTCGCTGGTCTTGTCGGTCTGGACCGGTGCATAAGCGATAAATGGCCGCTGCGCCTTGGTGCCGCCGATCGACGCGAACGCGCCGTAGCTCCAGTGCTTGTCCTCGCGCAGGTTCATGTTGAGGCGGGAGACGAAGTTGCCGCCAAGCGTGGTCGCGGCGAGTTGCATCGCCAGATCGTCCGGATCGGACTTCGGTGGTGCCAGTTCGGCGGCCATGATCAGCGACTGCTCGGCACCGGTCTTGTTGACCAGCACCAGGCGCGGCGCGCTTGGCAGGGCCACTGTCGCCAGCATCTTGGTGGGCAGCGCCGCCGCCGGGGCTTTCCAGTCACCGAACTGCTTTTCGAGCAATGGCTCGATCTCGGCCATGGTCGTGTCACCAACGATCAGCAGCGTCGCGCTGTCCGGCCGCAGCCAGCGTTGATAGAACGCCTGCAGATCCGCAACCTGCATGCTGGCGACACTGGTTTCGGTGCCGCTGCCACTGGTTGGATTGGCGTATGGATGATCGGCACCGTACAACAGACGCGTATACAGTCGGCGCGCGATGCCGAAGGCCTGTGCCTTTTCCTGCTGGATGCCGGCGATCTGCATTTTCTTCAGGCGTTCGAGTTCATGCGCCGGGAACGTCGGCCGCAAGATCACGTCTGCGTAAAGCGCGAGGCTGGGTGCGAGTTTTGCCTTCAGGGCGTTGAGCTTGACGAACGAGGTGTCCAGCGACGAGCCGCTGCTGATCATCGCGCCGAGATCGTCTTCGGCAGCCGCGAGGCCGAGCGCGTCGTATTTGCCTGCGCCTTCATCAAGCATGCCGAGCGTCAGTTTGGCCGTGCCGGCCTTGACGTCGGCATCGGCGGCATAGCCGGCATCGGCGATCAGGCTGAACTGCACGACCGGCGCGTTGTGCCGCTCCGCAAGCGCGATCTTCATGCCGTTCGACAGCCTGGCGTGTTGCAGTGGTGGCAGCGTCAGCGCCGGCGGCTGATCGAGTGCAGGCAGCTTCGAGCGATCGGCGCCGGCGGTGGCGGGCTGATAGTCCGGGAACGGTTCGACATCGAGCTTGAAAACGCCATCGGACAGCCACTTCTGCGATACCGCGCGCAGCGACTTCGGGGTTGCGCTTTTTACCTCCTGCAGTTCGGCGGTGTAGCGATCCGGCGTGCCGCAATAGACCTGGTATTGCGCGAGCTGTGCGGACTTGCCACCGAAGCCATCAATGCGTTCGAGGCTGCGGATCGCCGAGGCGAACACCGCGGTCTTGACGCGCGCGAGCTCCGTCGCGGTCGGGCCATCGCGCAGGAACCGCTGCATCTCATCGTCGATCGCTGCTTCGACTGCCTTCACGTTGCCGTGCGGCTTGACCGTCGCGGTGATCGTGAATTGTGAGCCGATCTCGAACGGGCCGATGCCGACATCGACGCTGGTGGCACTCTGGTCCTGATAGACCAGCCGTTTGTAGAGCCGGCTGTTTTTGCCGTTGCCGAGCACGGCCGCGGCGAGCGACAACTGATTGGCGTCCGGATCGCAGAAGCCGGGGATATTCCAGACCGCGTACAGCCGCGCCTGCGGCACACGGTCCTGGATCGTCACGCGTTTCACGCCCTTCATCTTGGCGATCCACGGCCCCTGATGCTCAAGTGGCGGTCCGGGCGGGATGTCGCCGAAATACAGCTCGACTTTTTTCTTGACGGTCGCAGTATCGACATCGCCGGCGATCACCAGCGTCGCGTTGGCGGCGCCATAGTGCGTCTTGAACCAGTTGCGGACATCATCGAGCGACGCAGCCTTCAGGTCCGTTTCTGAACCGATCGACGTCCACGAATACGGATGCCCGGCCGGGTAGGTCGCGCTGGCGATCAAGTCTTCGACCTTGCCATAGGGCTCGTTCTCGCCCTGGCGCTTTTCGTTGAGCACCACGCCGCGCTGCTCGTCGAGCCGCGCCTGGTCGATCGCGCCGAGCAGGTGGCCCATGCGATCCGATTCGAGCCACAGCGTGCGATCCAACGCGCTGGTCGGCACGTTCTCGAAATAGTTGGTGCGGTCGTACCAGGTCGTGCCGTTCATCTTGGTTGCGCCGGCTGGCTCCAGCGGGCGGAAGAATTCGTCGTTGTAGTGTTCGGAGCCGTTGAACATCAGATGTTCGAACAGGTGCGCGAAGCCGTGCAGGCCGGCCGGCTCGTCCTTGCTGCCGACGTGATACCAGACGTTGACCGCGACCACCGGCGCCTTGTGATCCTCGTGGATAATGAGCGTCAGACCGTTCGGCAGCACGAAGCGCTGATAGGCAATGCGCAGTTCCGAGAAGTTTGATGCGTCCGTGTCGGCCTGCGCGGACGTTGCGAGCGCAAGCAGCGAGACCGCGGTGCAGGCGGCGATGATGAGACGTTTCATGAAATCCCCGAAGACGTGAGCGGAACGACGCGATGATTGAACAGACGCCGATACGACACAAAGGTTCCCCGCCGGGCCTCTCGGCCGGCGGCTGGCTGACAGCGGCGCGCGCCTGCCCATCACCGAATTGCGATGCGCGTCCGGACGAGGACGATATTTCATTGCTGGTGATCCACAATATCTCACTGCCACCCGGACAGTTTGGCGGGGCATATATCGATCAGCTGTTCACCAATACGCTCGATGCCACGGCGCATCCATACTTCGCGCAGATTCACACTCTGCGCGTGTCCTCGCATTTGCTGATCGACCGTCGGGGTCGTCTGACGCAATATGTGCCGCTGCATGCGCGGGCCTGGCATGCCGGCGTGTCGAGCTTTGAAGGTCGCGAGCGCTGCAACGACTTTTCGATCGGCATCGAACTGGAAGGTTGCGATGATCGGCCGTTCACGCAGAAGCAGTACCGGCGGTTGATCACGGTCACGCACCTGTTGCTGCAAGCGTTGCCGCGCCTTGTGCCGGCGCGTATCACCGGCCATTGCGACATTGCGCCCGGGCGCAAGACCGATCCCGGCCCGTATTTCGACTGGTCGCGCTATCGCGCCGCGCTGCGCGCTCCTGCACACTCACGCCCATGACGCTGATCGGAATCCTGATTGCCCTTGCGCTCGAGCGCGTGCTGGGCCAAGTCCCGGGTTGGGGACGGCCGGTGCTTTTCCTGGTGCTGATGCGCAGTCTGCGTGCGGTGGTACCGGCGGCAATCTGGGCATCGCCGCTGCTGCCGTTGGCGGTGTTCGCGATACCCGTGGCGCTGGTCTGGTGGGGCTACGGCCAGATCTGGAGCCCCTTGCTGGCGCTCGGCACCGCAGCGCTGGTCTTGCTGTTGTGTCTGGGGCCGCGTGATCTGACGGAAGACGTGCACGATCTGCTCGCCGCACGCGAGGCCGGTGACATCGCGCGTGTCCAGCAGATTGCACGCAATTTGCAGCGCGGACCGCAGCCGGACGCAAGTCATCGCTCACTGATGGGCACCTTGTTCATCCAGTCACACGAAAAGCTGTTTGGCGTGCTGCTGTTCTTTTTCACCTTCGGGCCGGCTGGCGCGGTGGCCTATCGCATCGCCTGTCGCCTGCCACGATTGATGCGTGAAACCGCGCCCGGATCACTCGCCGAAGTCACCGCCGACTGGTTGCATGGCTTGTTGGCATGGGCACCAGTGCGCGTCACCACGCTGCTCTATGGCCTGGCCGGCAGCCTTGATGATGCGATGGCCGCATGGCGCGCTTTGCTGCGTCAGCCACAGCAAGGCTGGCGCTCGCACACCTGGGCATTGCTCGCGGAAATTTCCGTTGCTTCGCTGCGCGTCGAAGATGCAAGCGGGGCGACCGAATCGGTCAATCTCGGCTCGGCATTGCGTGAGGTTCTGCGCATGCAATGGCGTGCGCTGCTGATCCTGCTCGCACTGTTTGCGATCTTCGCGACCGGCAGCATGTTCTGATGGGCTATCGATCGGGCGTCGCATTGCTGCTGCTTGCAGCCAGTGCGACAGCGTCGGCGACCGAACGCATCGTTACGCTGGCGCCGCATCTGGCCGAGCTGGTGTGCGCCGTGCATGCCTGCCGCGATCTGGTCGGCGTTGCGCAATACACCGATACGCCGCCCGAAGCCGCGCGCGCGCCGCAAGTCGGCAATGCCATGGCGGTCAATCTGGAAGCGGTGCTGGCGCTGCAGCCGACGCGCGTGCTCGCCTGGGACGGCGGCACCCCCGCGACCACCATCGCGCGCCTGCGCGGACTGGGCCTGTCGGTCGAGAGCATTTCGATCCAGGATCTCGATCAGGTGGCGCCCGCACTGGAACGGCTCGGTGCCGAACTAGGCCATACCGCCGATGGCGAGGCGGCGGCCGATGCTTATCGCAGCCGGCTGGCTGCGCTGCGCGCACGATATGCGGACCGGCCGCGATTGCGCGCGTTCTACCAGATCGAAACCGGCCCGGCGTACACCGTCAATGGCGACAGTCCGATCAACGCCGCACTCGACCTGTGCGGCGCCGACAACGTGTTCGCATCGTTGCCGACGCTGTCGGCGATCGTCAGCCCTGAAGCGGTGCTGGCGACCGATCCTGATGTCGTGGTTTACGCCAGTGATGAAGATGCGCGCGGCATGGCGGCCTACTGGGCGCGTCTGGCGCCAGCGCGCGCCGGCGATCCGAGGCGCCAGGTAAAGGTTGATCCGAATGCACTGACGCGGCCATCGCCACGCGTGCTCGACGGCATCGCCGAACTCTGCGCGGGACTGGACCGCGTCAGGCGTGACGCCAGGTGACTTCCCGGCCGCCATTGGCGCGTGCCAGCAGTCGACCGATGATGAACATCAGATCGGACAGGCGATTGAGATAGCGCAGCGCCGCCGGGTTGAGCGGCGTTTCGGTATGGACGCCCCATAGACTGCGTTCGACGCGGCGTGCGATGGCGCGGCTCAGGTGTGCCTGCGCGGCGGCGGCGCTGCCGCCCGGCAGCACGAATTCCTTCAGCGGCGGCAGATCGGCGTTGAAGGCTTCTGCCCATTGCTCAAGCTGCTCGACGTGCGTGTCGGCAATCGCCACATGTCCCGGCATCGCCAGTTCGCCGCCGATATCGAACAGGCGGTGCTGGATGACGTCCAATGCGTCACGAAAGCGTTCAGGCAGATCCTGCGCCAGCAACACGCCGAGATTCGAGTTCAGCTCGTCGAGATCGCCCATTGCCGCAACGCGCGGATGCGTTTTGGCGACGCGATCTCCGGTCGCAAGACCGGTTGTGCCGGCATCGCCAGTGCGCGTGATGATCTTGCTGAGCCGATTTCCCATTGCTGATTTCCTGATCCGGATTCTGGTGTGTGGCCGGCGCGACTATCGCGGCGCAGGACGAGGTGCGCAAGTCGAAAATCGAGTGAGCGCGCTTCGATTGGCCGCGTCGCGCGGCTATCATGCGCACCCCTCACGGAGTTCCAGAAGATGGCCAGTCCGCATCTGAGCGCCGCGCTGCAAGCCGCGCGTGCCGCCACCGACCTCATCCGCAAGGCATTTCGCGGCAATTTCCAGGTTGACTACAAGGCTGACGCCAGCCCGGTCACCGAAGTCGATATCGCCGCCGAGCACGCGATCAAATCGGTGCTCGCCGCGGCGTTCCCGACCTATGGCTTTTACGGTGAGGAAACCGGCAAGGATCATGCGGACGCGGAAAACCTCTGGCTGGTCGATCCAATTGACGGGACCAAGGCTTTTGTGCGCGGCTATCCGATTTTCTCGGTGCAGATCGCATTGATGCAGCGCGGTGAACTGGTGTTCGGGCTGTCTTGCGCCCCGTGCTGGAACGAAGGCCTGGGTGAAGTGGTCTGGGCGGAGAAAGGCGCGGGCGCATGGCGCGGCGTGCTCGACACGGCGCTCGCCGATTTCGAGCGCCTGCAGGTCTCGACGATCGAGCGGCTCGACAAGGCCACGCTGTCGACCGGCAACATCGCCACGCTGGCGCGTGCGCCGCAGTGGGCCGAGCTCGGACGGCTGATTCCGCAGCTGCACCGCATCCGCGGCTATGGCGATTTCCTGCACTACCACTATCTGGCGGCCGGCAAGCTCGACGCGATCGTGGAATCCGACGTCAACATCCTCGACATTGCCGCGCTCGCGGTCATCGTCCGCGAAGCGGGCGGCCAGTTCAGTGATCTGAACGGCGGCGAGCTGAACCTGGATACACGGACGGTACTGGCGACCAATGGTCGCTTGCACGGCGCGTTCGCCGGGCTGGCGCTGCGCTGAAACTCAACGCAGCGAGATGACCTGCCAGCCGCGCGCTTCGGCGGTCGCGCGCAGCACCGGGTCGGGATCGACGGCGATCGCCGTATGTGCTTCTTCGAGCAACGGGATGTCGTTGCGCGAATCACTGTATGCGGTCAGATGTGTAAATGGCGGCGCGTGCTCGCTCAGCCAGTTGCGCAAGCGCGCAACCTTGCCCGCCTGAAAGTTCGGAATGCCGGCGATCCGGCCGGTATAACGGCCGTCCTGCTGTTCCGGATCGGTGGCGAGCAGATTCGGGACGCCGAGCAGGGCTGCGATCGGTTCAGTGATGAAGCGGCTGGTCGCGCTGGTGATCAGCAACTCGTCGCCTTGCGCCAGATGGCGCGCCAACAGGGCCGGGGTGCCGGGCGCGACGACCGGCACGATCCACTCACGGACGAAGCGCTCGCGCAGTGCCAGCATTTTCTCGACCGGATGTTCGACCAGCGGTTGCAGCATGAACGCGGCATATTCGTGGATGTCGAGCGTGCCGGCGGTGTAGAGCTGGTAGAAGCGCTCGTTCTCTGTCGCGTAAACCCCTGCCTCGACCAGACCCTGTTCGACCAGCCAGCGGCCCCACAGATGATCGCTGTCATCGGCAAGCAAGGTGTGGTCGAGATCGAAGACAGCGAGGCGGCGCATGATCGTGCTCCAGCAAAAGGCCGCGAAGAATAGCAGCGGTGCCAGACGCTGCGTTGCTGGCACCTCCACGGCTGTGAAACAATCGACTCAAATTTTGCTCATTTGTCATCCCAAGTGATTGACGTCGATGGTTTTCGCCCGAATGTCGGCATTGTCCTGAGCAATGCCGAGGGACAGCTTTTGTGGGCCAAGCGGATCGGCCAGCAGGCTTGGCAGTTTCCGCAGGGCGGCATCCAGCGTGGCGAACGACCCGAGCAGGCGCTGTTTCGTGAGCTCAACGAAGAGCTCGGCTTGAATTCCGGCGATGTGCAGATCCTCGGCGTGACGTCCGGCTGGTTGCGATATCGCTTGCCGCAGCGTTATCTGCGCCGATCGCGTGGCCGTATCTGCATTGGCCAGAAGCAGAAGTGGTTCGCGTTGCGGCTGACATCCAGCGAGGCCGCGATCCGCTTCGACGCCTGCGACAAGCCGGAGTTCGATGGCTGGCGCTGGGTCGACTACTGGCTGCCACTCGACGAGGTGGTCGATTTCAAGCGCGACGTCTATCACGCGGCTTTGCGGGAATTGGCACCGCTGTTGTCTGTCGTGCGGTGCGAGCCGCCCGTGCCACGCGCAGAGACGCCGTAAGCAGACCTGTCGTCCGCGCAGTCGCGAACGATAGTTTTCCTCAGTTGACATGGATTCTCATTTGCTTCTACGATGCGGCCATGTTCGTATGTGTCTGCAAAGCCGTCTCTGACCGACAGATCCGTCGCGCCGTGCGCGAGGACGGCGTCACGAGCCTGCGCGAGTTGGCCAAACTGCACGGCGTTGGCACCGGCTGCGGCAAATGTGTGCCACACGCACGCGCCCTGCTCGGTGAGACGCTGGCGGAGATGAACCGTGCGCTGCCTCAGGACGTTGATGTTGTCGTGCCGGCACAGCGAGTCGCCTGACGCATCGTAAATCGCAACTGTTCTCGCTTCGCAGAACATTTCGTCGCACATCGAAGTCGATCTCTATACTGGCATTTGTCCAGAAGACGGAGATCAGACATGCGTGGTGATCCGAAGGTCCTTGAATTTCTCAACCTCGGTTTGAAAAATGAGCTGACCGCGGTCAACCAGTATTTCCTGCACGCGCGCATGCTCGGAAACTGGGGGTTCAAGCGGCTCGAAAAGCACGAATACGACGAGTCGATCGACGAGATGAAGCACGCCGATCGCCTGATCGCGCGCATCCTGTTTCTCGAAGGGCTGCCGAACCTGCAAGACCTTGGCAAGCTCTATATCGGTGAAGATGTCAGGGAAGTCCTGGAATGCGACCTTCGTCGTGAAAAGGAAGCGCATCCGATCTACAAGGACGCGATCGCGCACTGCGAGTCGGTCGGCGATTACGTGACGCGCGAACTGCTGGTTGGCATCCAGAAGAGCGAAGAAGAACACATCGACTGGATCGAAGAACAGCTGGGACTGATCGAGAAGATCGGCGAGCAGAATTATCTGCAGTCGAGCATGGGCGAGATCGGCGAGTCGTGAAGGGCTTCCGCAACAAGAAAAGCCCCGCATGCGGGGCTTTTTGCTGTTGATACGGGACGTTTCAAAACGGTTTGACGACCACCAGGATGATGATTGCCAGCAGCAGCACCGACGGCACTTCGTTCATCACGCGGTAGAACTTGGCCGACTTGTCGTTGCGCTGTTCGGCGAATGCGCGCAGGCGAGTCTTCAACCAGCCGTGATAGCCGGACAGGACGATGACCAGCAACAGCTTGGCATGCAGCCAACCGGCCTTCATGTAAATTTCTGGTGCCGACATCAGCGTTGCAATACCGAGCAACCAGGTGCCGATCATGCCGATCGTGGTCATCGTGTAGAGGCGGCGCTCCATCAAGCAGAAGCGCTGATGCTCGCTCGAGTTGCGGACCTCGACGTGATAGACGAACAGGCGTGGCAGATAGAACAGGCCGACGAACCAGGCGATGACGAAGAACAGGTGAAACGCTTTTAACCAAAGCATGCACAAGACCGGTGATGTGGCGTGAACCGCGTTTGCGTTTGCGTTTGCGGCAGATCGTCCTATTATCGCCGCCCCAGAGGTTTAACGTTCTGACTGGCTCACCATGATCAAGGTCGGTATTGTCGGCGGCACGGGTTATACCGGCGCCGAACTCTTGCGGTTGTTCGCACAACACCCGGACGCACAGGTCACCGTACTGACCTCGCGCAAGGAAGATGGGCGTCGTGCCGACGCCTTGTTTCCACAACTGCGCGGTTATTGCGACCTTCGTTTCAGCGCGCCTGACGCGACCGCTCTGAGCACCTGTGACGCGGTGTTCTTCGCGACGCCGCATGGCACGGCGATGGAAATGGCGCCGACGCTGGTCGACAAAGGCATCAAGGTCATCGATCTGTCCGCCGACTTCCGGCTGCGTGATCGCGCCACATTCAAGCAGTGGTACAAGCTTGAGCACAGCGCTGCCGGCCTGCTCGACGAAGCCGTGTATGGTCTGCCCGAAGTGCATCGCGACGCGATTCGCAAGGCGCGCGTGGTCGCCAATCCGGGTTGTTATCCCACCTCGGTACAGCTTGGGCTGCTGCCGTTGCTGGAGGCCGGTGCGATCGAACTCGACGGCATCATTGCCGACTGCAAGTCCGGCGTCAGCGGTGCGGGTCGTGAAGCCAAGGTCGGTTCACTTTTCAGTGAAGTGTCCGACTCATTCAAGGCCTATGGCGTCGCCGGACACCGGCACTGGCCGGAGATCGAGCAAGGTCTGGCTGATATCGCACACAAAGCGGTCGGCGTGACCTTCGTGCCGCATCTGCTGCCGCTGATCCGTGGAATTCACGCGACGATCTACGCGCGGCTCACCAAGCCGGATCTGGATCTCCAAAAGCTGTTTGAGCAGCGCTACGCGCAGGAGCCGTTCGTCGATGTGGCGCCGGCAGGCGAGCATCCCGAGACCCGTGGTGTGCGCGGCGCCAACACCTGCCGACTTGCCGTGCATCTGGCGCCGGATCACAAGACGGTGATCGTGCTGTCGGTGATCGACAATCTGGTCAAGGGCGCGTCCGGTCAGGCGGTGCAGAATTTCAATCTGATGTTCGGCCTCGATGAGGCCGCCGGGCTGCGGGCCGTGCCGCTGGCGCCGTAACGCGCCGCGTCCTTTATGCAGCACAAGATTGTCATTCACCGGCATCGGCCGTGGCTGAAGCCGGTGTTGATCGCGGGCGTGACCGGTGCGCTGGCGCTCGGCGCATGGGCGCTCTACAGCTTCACGCGCGCGACCACGGTCAGTGATTTTCAACGCACGCAGACTGAAGTTGAGCGGCTGCGTGCCGATCGGCGCCAGCTCTCGCACGATTTGCGCACGGCGCGCGTCGAGATCGAGCAACTCAAAGGACAGGTTGTCTACAGCAAACGTTCAAGCGAGATCGATACTCAGGCCTGCGTCGCCGTCCGCAAGTCGCTGACCGATCTGCAAGCCGAGACGTCGGAGTTGCGAGAGCAGGTGGCGTTTTATCGCGGGATCGCGGCGCCTGATCAGGCGCGCGCCGGTGTTCGCGTCCAGGAAGTTCGTCTGAGCAAAGCCAGCGGGGCGAAGAACAGTTACCGATTTTTCCTGACGCTGATTCAGTCCGTTCGTCAGGAAAAGCGCGTTGCCGGGCGTATCGAAATGGCGATCTTCGGGCGCAGCGGCGCCAACGAGCGTAAGCTGGCGCTGAACGACATCGCGCCTGATGTCGCGGGGAATCTGCTATTTTCCCTGAAGTATTTTGAAGAATTCAGCGGTCAGTTCCAGTTGCCGGACGGCTTCAAGCCGCAGCGGGTCGTCATCAGCCTGATTCCTTCGTCGGACGGCGCACCGCAAACCGAGGAAGGTTTCGAATGGCAACGCATCATTGACCAGGGGGCGGGAAATCATGAAGTTCGGAAATAGTGTCACCAAAGGCACAGCCGCAGGGAGCAGCAGCGTGGACACTCTGATTGGCAGACACACGGAAGTTCTTGGCGATATTCGCTTTTCCGGCGGATTGCACATTGATGGCAAGGTCAAGGGCAAGGTCCTGACTTCGGGCGAGAAAGCATCGTCGCTGTCGGTCAGCGAAAACGGTGCTATTGAAGGCGATGTGCGCGTGCCCCATATCGTGTTGAACGGTACCGTGATCGGCGACGTTCACGCATTGGAAAAGATCACGCTGGCCGCCAAGGCGCGCGTGACCGGCAATGTGTATTACAAGATCATCGAGATGGAAGGTGGAGCCCAGGTCAATGGGCAGCTGGTGCATGAAACCAATGCCCCCATCCCGGATGCGGAGCTCCCGTCAGAGGGAAGCGAGTTCGACGAATTAAGCGAAGCCCGGCGGGTCAAGGGCTTTACCAACGGATAAGTGTCATGGCGGATGTGCAAGTGATCGAAGACGAGGCAACGGTGATCTTCACGGCAGCGGCCGCGGACAAGGTCCGCGAACTGCTGGCGGATGAAGAGGACCACGAGCAGAAGCTGCGGGTGTTTGTGACCGGCGGCGGCTGCTCTGGCTTCCAGTACGGCTTCAAGTTCGACAACAGTCAGGAAGATGACGACACTGTCGTAGTCCGCAATGGCGTCACCTTGCTGGTCGACGCGATGAGCGTGCAGTACCTGATGGGTGCCGAGATCGACTACAAAGAAAGCGTGGAGGGTGCGCAGTTCGTGATTCGTAATCCGAACGCAAGCACCAGTTGCGGCTGCGGTAACTCGTTCTCGATTTGATGATCCGCCACCGGTGCGTGGCTCGGCCGAACATCTACCTGGCGTAGATGCCGCCGAGTATGGCGGCACGGCTGGCGCCGGTCACGGCCGGAAGATTGCCCGGGCGTCCGTGCAGCGTCTGCCATGCCAGCCACGCGAATGCGCTGGCTTCGACCCAGGCCGGATCGACACCAAGTGCGCTCGTGTCGCGGACGTGGATTTTCGGTAGTCGTGCCGCAAGGCGTCGCATCAGGAAGGCATTGCGCACACCGCCGCCGCAGGCGAACAGATCCGGTTTATTCAGTGCCGGAATCGCCTCGATCGCGCGGGCGATACTCTCAACCGTCAGTTCGAGCAGGCTGCGCTGCACGTCAGCAGCATCGCGGCTATCGAGCCCGGCATGTCGCGCCGCAAGCCAGCTCAGATTGAAATAGTCGCGTCCCGTGCTCTTCGGTGCGGCCAGATCGAAAAACGGATCTGCAAGGCAGGCTGATAACAGTGCGGCGTCGAGCGAGCCGGACGCTGCCCACAGTCCGTCGCGATCATAGGCTTCCGTTTTGTGGCGCTGGATCCAGTCATCGAGCAAGGCGTTGCCCGGCCCGGTATCGAAGCCGGTGACGGCATCGCTGTGTTCATTCGGGAGGATCGTGACGTTGGCGATACCGCCGATGTTGAGCACGATCCGCGGCTGCTGCGCGTCAGCAAACACGGCATGATGGAAGGCCGGTACCAGTGGTGCGCCCTGACCGCTGCGCGCCATGTCCGCGCGCCGGAAATCGGCAATGGTACAGATGCCGGTCAGCGCGGCGATGCGATTCGGGTCGCCGAGCTGCAGGCTGCTGCCGAGGGTCTGCGGATCATGAAACAGGGTCTGCCCGTGCGAGCCGATCGCGGCAATCGCATCGGCCGGGATGTCGACTTGCTGGAGCAGGATATTGGCGGTCTGCGCGAAGCAGTCTCCGATCGCGCTATCGAGGCGAACCAGATCACGCAGTGTCAGCGGCGTGTCGGGCTGACGCTGCAATATCAGCAGCTCCTGCCGCAACGTATCCGGATAGCGCTTGCTGTAGCTTCCCAGCAGCGCTTGAGGGCGTCCATGATCATCGAATTCGCAGACCACCGCATCGATCGCGTCGATGCTGGTCCCTGACATCAAGCCAATGCAGAGACTGCGAGGCACCGCGCCGCGATCAGTCGTGCAGCGCCGGCGGTGGGATGGCGGCAGCGACACCCGTC
This sequence comes from Solimonas sp., assembly GCA_036570585.1. Lineage (GTDB taxonomy): Bacteria > Pseudomonadota > Gammaproteobacteria > Nevskiales > Nevskiaceae > Solimonas. Next base: position 14,925 of record DATCXY010000036.1, read on the forward strand.
GCCATCGCGGTATCGGTGTTCGACACGGCCTCCAAGCGCGCCAGGACATCGGCATTGTTGGTGCGCCAAGTCGCGACGATGCTGGCCGGCAGCGGGTTGGCACGCGGCAGCGCGACGGTTACCGGATTCTTGTGAACACCGTTGATGCGGAATTCGTAATGCAAGTGTGGACCGGTGGCGAGGCCGGTCATGCCGACAAAAGCGATCACCTGACCCTGGCGAACATGAGCGCCGACCCGCAGGCCTTTGCGGAAGCGCGAGAGATGGCCATAGAGCGTCGAATACTTGGGGCCGTGCTGGAGGACCACGACATTGCCATAGCCGTGCTGCACGCCGACGAACTTGACGATGCCGTCGCCTGTCGCCTTGACCGGTGTGCCGATCGGTGCCGCGTAATCAACCCCTTTGTGCGAGCGGATTACGTTGAGGATCGGATGTAGCCGTCCAGTGGTGAAGCCAGAGCTGATTCGCGTGAATGAAACCGGCGTGCGAATGAACGCTTTACGCAGCGAGTTGCCATCCGGCGTGTAGTAGGTGGCGTTGCCGTCGGCATCGACGTAGCGCATCGCGCGATACGAGTGGCCGCGATTGATGAATTCCGCGGCGACGATGTCGCCATCCTTGAGCTTCTTGCCATCCTTGTACAACTGGTCGTAGACCACCGAGAAGCGATCGCCATCGCGCAAGTCCAGCGCGAAGTCGATGTCGTAGCCGAAGATGTCGGCCATTTCCATGACCAGGCGGTTCGACAGGCCGGCTTTCTGCGCGGCGGCGAACAGCGAGCTTGTGATGATGCCGGTCAGTTGTGTCGGCCGGCGGTCGATTTCAGCCGCGATCGTTACGGCATCAAACCCGGCATCGGTGCGGCGGACCTGCAAAGTGTGAGTATCGTCGATTTCGTAATTCAGTTCGTCGAGCGCATCGTCGTCGGTCTTGCGCAGGCTGAGTTTCTCGCCCGGCCGCAGCGTCTTGAGCTGCGAGGCATCGCCGCCCAGATTGGCGATCGCCATGGCCGCGGAAAATCCCAGCCCTTCCTCGTCGAAAATGTCGGAGAGCGTCTGGCCGGGGCGCACGGTCACCGTTGTCCATTCACTTGCGGCGGGTGTTGCCAACGCATCGTCAGCCGTTGCGCCCTGTACGGCGGCATCAAACGCGTTTTCGGTCGAGGGCGTGAAGGCTGCGGCGACCTCGTCGCCAGCGGCGTCCTGCAGCGCGCTGTGGCGCGTTGCAATGCCCTCGCGTGTCGCGACCACTGACAAGACCGCCATGCACGCCGTCGCGAGCCAGACAGAGCGACGAGCCGAACGGCGGGGTGCCTGTTCGGCTGGGCTATAATCGATCTTCATCTTCTCAACCCGAAAAAACGATATTGGGCCACGCTTGTGTCGCGCGGTCCGGCTTATGTCGCGGCAATATCGCTATGCTGAATTTTGTGTGCTGCTGAGCGCGTAAGGAAACACAGTTTTCGGGTCATTGCAAGCGAAAATGCGCAGGGCTTTCCTGTTCTCAACAGTCGTCATCGGTCTTCCTATTTGTCCATGGACCTCACTGAACTCGAACGCGGCACCGACGAAATCATTCCGGCGGAAGAATTCCGGGTCCGGGTCCGGCAAGTGCATCAGGAAGGGCGCCGACTTCGCGTCAAGGCTGGTTTCGACCCTACCGCCAAGGATCTTCATCTGGGCCACACGCTGTTGCTGAATAAGCTGCGTGCGTTTCAGGAGCAGGGGCACGAGGCGATTTTCCTGATTGGCGATTTCACCGGCATGATCGGTGACCCGACGGGCAAGAATGAGACACGCAAGCCGCTGACGCGGGAGCAGGTCGAGGAAAACGCCAAGACCTATCGGGAGCAGGTTTTCAAGATCCTCGACCCCGAGCGCACGACGATCGAATTCAACTCACGCTGGCTCGACCCGCTTGGTGCGGAAGGGCTGATTCGGCTGTCGGCCCAGCATACGGTCGCACGCATGATGGAGCGCGACGACTTTGCCAAGCGCTACGCCGCCGGCCAGCCGATCGCCGTGCACGAGTTTCTCTATCCGCTGCTGCAGGGTTATGACTCGGTTGCTCTGCAGGCGGATGTTGAGCTCGGCGGGACCGACCAGAAGTTCAATCTCCTGGTCGGACGACATCTTCAGTCCGCCGCGGGGCAGAAGCCGCAATGCATCATGACGGTGCCGATCCTTGAGGGGCTCGACGGCGTGCAGAAGATGTCGAAGAGCCTCGGCAACTACATCGGCGTCAGTGATTCCCCGGGCGAGATGTTCGGCAAGATCATGTCCATCTCTGACACTTTGATGTGGCGCTACTACGATCTGCTGTCGTTCCGGCCACTTGCCGAGATCGCCAAGCTGCGTGCCGCCGTTGATGGTGGCGCCAATCCGCGCGACATCAAGATGCAGCTCGGCGCCGAGATCGTTGCTCGCTTCCACGGCGCGCAGGCCGGCCCTGCGGCGCAGGCGGCGTTCATTGCCCAGTTTTCACGCGGCGCTCTGCCCGATGATATTCCGACGATCAAGATCGGCGTGCCATCGAGCGAAGGTCTGCCGATCGCCCGCGCACTGAAGGAAGCCGGGCTGGTATCGAGCAATGCAGAAGGCAACCGCATGATCGACCAGCGCGCCGTGCGCGTGGATCAGGAGCGGATTGAAGATCGCGGCCTGCTGCTGCAGGCGGGCAAGCAATACTTGCTGCAAGTTGGATCGCGACGTTACGCATACGTCGAGCCCGTCTCGGAATGTGGCGGCCTCAACTGAGGCTCCGGCCAAGATGGGAAAAGGCGGGCGCAGCCCGCCTTTTTTGTGTCCATTGCCTTGTAGTGGCGACCGTGCATTGCGCAGGCTGGCTGAGAAATCGCCAAAATCTGGCGACAAATCAATCAATTCCGGCGCTGGCGGTGATCGGAACAGTCTCTGAGCATAATTAAAAAGATAGTAAATTCAGCATCTTGATGGAATGCTTCCCAAAACTCGTTGACCTAAATCTGAAAACCCCTATTATTCGCCTCCCGCTGCGGCGGCTGACGCGGAAAGCGAGGCCGAAGTAGCCTGATCTTTAAGAACAAGCAAGTGATTTGTGTGGGTGCTCCCGTGTGCGTGGCGAAGC
>DATCXY010000037.1:0-4312 GCA_036570585.1 Solimonas sp.
GCGTTTTCGACGAAGCTCGGCGCGGTTTCCTCAGGCTCGACATCGCTGAATTCGGAGATCGCACGCAGCGTGATGCCGAGCGGCATGAACAGCGCCTGCATTTCCTTGAGCTTCTTCGCGTTGCGCGAAGCCAGCACTAACTGCGTCAGCGCGACCGCCACGAACAATCTTCAGCGGGCGAGCGCCGCGTTCTGCGCGGCGATCAGTTCGCCAATGCCCTTGGTGGCGAGGTCGAGCAAGGCGTTGAGTTCGTCACGCCGGAACGCATGGCCTTCGGCGGTGCCTTGCACTTCGATGAACTGGCCGGCTTCGTTCATGACGACATTCATGTCGCACTCGCAGCTCGAGTCTTCCGAGTAATCGAGATCGAGCACCGGCTTGCCGTTGTGGATGCCGACCGATACCGCGGCGATCTGTCCGAACAGCGGATTCTTTTTCAGCTTGCCGGACTTCTTCATCGCGGTCAGCGCATCGACCAGCGCGACATAGCCGCCGGTGATCGCCGCGGTGCGCGTGCCGCCGTCGGCCTGCAGCACGTCGCAGTCGATGGTGATGGTCAGGCCGGCGAGTGCGTTGAGATCGACGCAGGCACGCAGCGAGCGACCGATCAGCCGCTGGATTTCCTGAGTGCGGCCGGACTGCTTGCCCTGCGCGGCTTCGCGGCGGCTGCGGTCATGCGTGGCGCGCGGCAGCATGCCGTATTCGGCGGTGACCCAGCCGCCGTCTTTCTTCCACGCCGGGCCGCGTTCTTCGACGCTGGCGGTGCACAGCACGCGGGTGTCGCCGAAGCTGACGAGTACCGAACCTTCGGCGTGCTTGGTGAAGCCACGGACGATGGAAACGGGGCGGAGCTGGTCGGCGGTACGGCCGGAGGTGCGAAGCGTGGAATCGGTCACGGAGCACGACGGGGAAGCGAACGGGCGCGGAGTATACCCCGCCACGGTACGCGCATCCCCAGCAACAGCAGCAGGATTGCCAGATACATCAGCGGTTCGCGCAGGTCGGCTTTGACCAGCCAGATGTAGTGCAGCACGCCGAGTACGGCGGCCGGATAAATCAGTTTGTGGAGCTGCGCCCAGCGGCGCCTGAGGCGTCGCTGCCAGCCCCTGGTCGAGGTCAGCGCCAGCGGCAACAGCATCAGCCACGCGGCAAAGCCGAGCGTGATGTAGGTGCGCTTGATCAGGTCCTTGGCCAATTCGACCGCTGACCATTCCAGATCGAAGGTGAGGTAAATCGCGAAATGCAGGCACACCCAGAAGAATGCCCACAGCCCGAGCAGACGGCGCACGCGGATCGGCTCGGAACGTGACGTGAGGCGGCGCAGCGGCGTCATTGCCAGCGTCGCCAGCAGCAGGCGCAGTGCCCAGTCGCCGCAGTAGTGTTCGAGGAACTCGACCGGATTGGCGCCGAGATGGCCCTGCCAGACCAGATAAGCCAGGTGCAGCAGCGGAATGCCGCCGAGGCTCCATGCCGCGACGCGCGCGGCGAGCAGCGGACGATCGAACGGTTTCACGACGTTCAGTAATATCGTTTCAGATCCATGCCCGCGTACAGCGACGCGACTTCCGGGTAGCCGTTGAACATCAGCGTATCTCGCTTGAACAACTCGCCAAGCCGGCGTTCCTTGGCTTGCGACCAGCGCGGGTGATCGACGTTCGGATTCACGTTCGAATAGAACCCGTATTCGTTGGCGGCCATCTTGTTCCACGTCGTCGGTGGTTGCCGCTCGACGAAGCGGATGCGGACAATGGATTTAATGCTCTTGTAGCCATACTTCCATGGAATCGTCAGGCGCAGCGGCGCACCGTCCTGATTCGGCAAGACCTTGCCGTACATGCCGACCGACACGAACGCGAGCGGATGCATCGCCTCGTCGATGCGCAACCCCTCAACGTATGGCCAGTCGAGCACGCCAAAGCGCGTATCCGGCATCTGCTTGCGATCGTAAAGCGTCTCGAAGGCGACATACCTGGCCTTCGATGTTGGCTTGAAGCGCTTGAGAAACGGGCCGAGCGCGAAGCCATCCCACGGCACGACGATGCTCCAGGCTTCGACGCAGCGATGGCGGTAGATGCGCTCTTCGAGTGTGCCGGCCAACAACGTGTCGATGTCGACCGTGCCCGGCGCCTCGCATTCGCCGTCGACCTTGATCGTCCACGGTCGCGTTCTCAGCGTATGCGCGTTACGTGAGGGGTCCGACTTGTCGGTACCGAACTCGTAGTAGTTGTTGTAGGTGCTGACCGTTTCGAATTCGGTCAGTTTCTCGCCGCCTGCCTGTTCACTGCGCTTCGCCAGCTTCAGCGCGGCAAGCGGAGCCGGTTTGTCGTTGGCGCCGCACGCTGTCAGTGGCAGCGATAGCGCCGCAACGCCGATGCCCATGCCGGCGAGAAAGCGGCGACGGTCGAGATACATCGGTTCCGGCGTGACATCAGACTCACGCAGCGCGTGTGGCGGCAGGATACGGATCAGCATCGTTGAAGCTCCATTTCCGTTATGACCGCAGCTTGCAGCGCGGCGTTCGGCTTTACCATATGCAGGGTACGAACAAGCACGAATGATGGACGCAGCGACATGACGGTCGATGAACTGGCGGAAACCTTTGAATTTCTCGGCGATTGGGAGGAGCGCTATCGCTACCTGATCGAGCTGGGGCGCAAGCTCGCGCCGCTGTCCGAGGAAGAACACGACGAGGCGCACAAGGTGCGCGGCTGCATGTCGCAGGTCTGGCTCGCGCACGACGTGCGCCCCGGCCCGCCGAAAACCCTGCATCTGCGCGGCGATTCCGACGCGCACATCGTCAAGGGCCTGATCGCGGTCTTGCTCGAACTGACTTCGGACAAGACGCCGCGGGAGATTATCGACCTCGATATCGGCTCGGCATTCGAGCGGCTGGGGCTGGAAAGCCATATTTCGATGAATCGCCGCAATGGTTTTTACGCAATGGTCGAGCGAATCAAGCAGATGGCCGTACAGGAGGCCTCGCCACCATAACTGACAGCCGCGTCACAAGTCGGACGCGCCGCAGCGCTAGAATCGACAAGCCGTCGTCTGACGGCCTCAAACAGGTGAGATGTCATGGGTGTGATTGCGATCATCTTCGTCGTGTTCGCGTTGATCACGTTGTGGAAAGGCGTCGTCACCGTTCCGCAGGGCCGTGAGTACACGATCGAGCGCTTCGGCAAATACGTGGCCACGTTCTCGCCCGGCCTGCACTTCATGGTTCCGTACATGTATGGCATCGGCCGCAAGCTGTCGATGATGGAACAGGTGCTCGACGTGCCGTCGCAGGAAGTCATCACCAAGGACAATGCCATCGTCGGGGTCGACGGCGTGGTGTTTTTCCAGGTGCTCGACGCGCCGAAGGCCGCGTATGAAGTGCAAAGCCTCGAATTCGCGATCATGCAGCTGACGATGACCAATCTGCGTACGGTCATGGGCTCGATGGATCTCGATGAACTGCTTTCGCAGCGCGACCACATCAACTCCAAGCTGCTGTCGGTCGTCGATCAGGCGACCACGCCCTGGGGCATCAAGGTCACTCGCATCGAGATCAAGGACATCCGTCCGCCGCCGACGCTGGTCGCGGCCATGGAACGGCAGATGAAAGCCGAGCGCGAAAAGCGCGCCAACATCCTCGAAGCCGAAGGTTTCCGCCAGGCGGCGATCCTCAAGGCCGAAGGCGAACGGCAGGCACAAATTCTTGCCGCCGAAGCGCAGAAGCAGGAACAGATTCTGGAATCGGAAGGTCGCAAGGAAGCGGCATTCCGCGATGCCGAAGCGCGCGAACGTCTGGCAGAAGCCGAGGCCAAGGCGACGACGATGGTCAGCGAGGCGATCGCCAAGGGCGACATCCAGGCGATCAACTACTTCGTCGCACAGAAATACGTCGATGCGCTCGGCAAGATCGCGACCAGCCCGAACGAGAAGCTGGTGCTGATGCCGTTGGAAGCGGCCAGTGTGATCGGCGCGATCGGTGGCATCGCCGAGCTCGCCAAGAAAGCCAGCGTTAAATAGGCAGCTGTCCTCGCCGGAGCGCGACATGCAACTCGATGACATTGTCTATTGGCACTGGTGGGTCGCAGGGCTGGTTTTTCTGACGCTCGAAGCGATGATGCCGGGCGCGATCTTCCTGTGGATGGGCATTTCGGCCGGCATCGTCGGCTTGCTGGCGCTGCTTGCGCCGGGGCTCAGCTGGCAGATCGACTTTGTGGTGTTCGGCGTGCTGGCCGTGGCCAGCGTGCTGGCATGGCGAAGGTTCCGCCCGGGCACGCTGGTCAGCGACCAGCCGACGCTGAATCGTCGCGGACATTCG
>DATCXY010000038.1:0-5338 GCA_036570585.1 Solimonas sp.
CCAGAAGCGCCTGAATGCCGTTCGATTCCAGCCGCGACATCGTGGTCTGCACATGCGACCAGTTGCTGTCGGGGCCGATACGCACGCGGTAGAACGTGTCCTTGCCGTCGATCGTGATGCTCTCGATCCGCGATTCGACGCCGAGCAGCGCCAGACTTGCCTTCTGTTTTTCCGCCTCGGCGTGTGAGCGGAACGATGCGACCTGGATGATGTAGCTGCCGGTATTGTCGGCGGCGGCGGGGTTCTTGCTGTCGGTCTTGTTGTCGGCGCCTGGGGCCGGCGTCACCGGGTTCGATGGTGCCTGCACGGCCGGCGGCCGCGATGACTTGGCAGCGCCCGACGGCAGCACGACCTCCTGATTCTTCAGGATTTCGTAGAACGTGAAGCGTTCCTTTTCCTTCGGCGGCAGCGTGAGCGCCTTGTCTTTGCGGCCTGACTTGTCGCGCGCGGTTTCGAGCGTCGGCTGCGTCTGTTCGCTGCCGGCCTGCGGCGAGAGCGGCGACGAGGTCGGCTGGCGGATGTAGACGAACGCGGCGATGGCGAGGCCGAACGACAGCCCGGCGATCAGCCAGATCCAGCCCGGCACGCCACTGCTGCCGCGCCGGCTGCCCTTGCTCTTGCGGGTCTGCGGGCGTTTGCCGTTGCTGCGTTGTGCGTAGTCGCGCGACATGCGATGAAGGATCCAGTGGCTTCGTTGCCGGCGCGCAGTGTGTCACGCCCGACATGAGACGGTGACGGCGGCTACATCTTCGTCGGCGCCGAAACGCCGAGGATAGCCAATCCATTGCGCAGCACCTGCGCGATCGCCGCGACCAGTGCCAGGCGTGCGTTCTGCAGCTCGGCATCGTCCTCGACCAGAAAGCGATGCACGTTGTAGTAACTGTGCAGGCCTTCGGCGAGATCCTTGAGATAGAACACGACGGTGTGCGGCGTGTACGCCGCCGCCGCCCTGCGCAGCATTTCCGGATAGCGGCCGAGCAGCGTCAGCAGCGTTTTCTCGTGTTCATTGTCGAGACGATGCAGCGCGTCGTTCGCAGCCTTCGCGTCCCAGCGGCCACCTTTCTCGGCGAGTTGCTCGAACACGCGGCAGATGCGCGCATGCGCGTACTGCACGTAATAGACCGGATTGTCGTTCGACTGCGAACGCGCGAGGTCGATGTCGAATTCCAGATGCTGGTCATGCGAGCGCGTCAGATAGAAGAAGCGCGTCGCGTCGGTACCGGCCTCGTCGATCAGATCCTGCAGCGTCACGAAGTTGCCGCTGCGTTTGCCCATGCGGCCGCTCGACAGCGTGACGAACTGGATCAGTTGCACGTTCAGTGCATCGTGGCGGGAGGTCAGCGCTTCGATCGCCGCACGCACGCGCGCGATGTAACCGTGATGGTCGGCGCCCCAGACATCCATCAACACCGGCCAGCCGCGATCGAGCTTGTCGACGTGATACGCGAGATCGTTGCAGAAATACGTGGCCGCACCATCGGCCTTGACCAGCACGCGATCCTTTTCGTCGCCGAACGCCTCGGTGCGCATCCACAGCGCGCCGTCCTTCTCGTAGGTCAGGCCCTTGTCGGCGAGACGCTGCAGCGCGGTCTGCACGAAGCCACTCTCGACCAGCGCGGCTTCCGACGACCACTGGTCGTAGCCGACGTTGAAATCGGCGAGCGTCTTTTTGATGACGCCGAGCTGGTCGTCGAGCGCGGTCTGCTTGATCGTTTCCCAGCCGTCGCCGAGCAAGCCGCGCGCACGCACGATCAGCGTGTCGGCGTACGCTTCCTGCTGCAGCTTGATCTTGTCCTTTTCGGCATCGCTGGCACCTTCCGGCACCTGCGGTTCGGCGTCGAGGCCGGACAGCACCGCGTTCGCGGCGTGCTTCAGGCTCTCGCCGACCGCGTTCTTCAGTGTCTGCGCCGTGTGCTTGATGTAGTCGGCCGGATAGCCGCGCTTCGGAAACGGCAGCGTTTCGCCGCAGAGGTCGAGATAACGCAGCCACACCGAGATCGCGAGGATGTCGACTTGCCGACCGGCATCGTTGATGTAGTACTCGCGCCAGACCGTCCAGCCGGTCGCCGCCATCAGCTTGGCGATCGAATCCCCGTACGCCGCGCCACGGCCGTGACCGACGTGCATCGGTCCGGTCGGATTGGCCGACACGAACTCGACCATGATGCGGCCCTTGCTGCCGGAGTCGTCGCGGCCGAACGCGTCGCCCTGCGCAAGCACGTCGGCGACCACGCTCTGGAACGCGGCGCGCTTGAGAAAGAAATTGATGAAACCTGGCCCGGCAATTTCCGCTTTGGCCAGCTGTGGCGATGCCGGCAGCGCCGCGACGATCGCCTCGGCCACCGCGCGCGGCGGCTTGCCGAGCGGCTTGGCGAGCTGCAGCGCGAGATTGGTCTGGAAGTCGCCGAACTTCGCATCCTTGGTCGCATCGAGATTGATCGCAGGTCGCACGGCTTCGGTCCCGGCCAATAACTGGTCGAGGGCGGAGCCGAGCAATTCCTGCAGATGCGTTTTCATGGCGACACGGTGAAATGAGATTGGAGCGGCATCCGTCAAACAGACACCGGGCGCGGATTGTAACGGCCTGTCGGCCCGCGTTGGGCTTGCATTGGTCATTTTGCCGCTATCGGCCCGACGCTGTTTTCCGCTAATCTAGACCCTGATTTGGGGAGTAGCCGTTCCGCGCAAGGCGGAAGGACGCGTCAACATACTTGGTCGCCTGCGACCATGGCGCGCCCAGCTGCGGAGGTTTGCAGCCTTCGTCGTGTGGCGAGACCAGACATGCGCATGGGCCGCCGGGCACCTTGCGTTTGTCCGGTTTCGTACATCGCCCGGCCTCTCAGGAAAATTCGAATGGAAGCTTTTCTCGTCTCGACCGGTGCAGTCCTGCTCGGCGAAATCGGCGACAAGACCATGTTGCTGGCACTCGTGCTGGCGACGCGGTTTCGCAAGCCGATGCCCGTCATCGCCGGTATCGTCGTCGCCACCGTGTTCAACCATGCGCTCGCCGGTCTGGTCGGTGGCTGGCTGCGTGCCGTGATCTCGGCCGAGTATCTGCCGTGGATCGTCGGTATCTCGTTCATTGCCGTCGGACTCTGGGCGCTGGTGCCGGACAAGATCGACGAGGATGAAGCCAAGCCGAAGGGCAACGGTGGTGCGTTCATCGTCACGATGGTCGCGTTCTTCCTCGCCGAGATCGGCGACAAGACGCAGATCGCCACGACCATCCTCGCCGCACGCTTCGATTCACTGCTCGCGGTGGTCGCCGGCACCACGACCGGCATGCTGCTCGCCGACGTGCCGGTGGTTTTCATCGGCGCGGCGCTCGCCGGCAAGCTGCCGCTGAAAGCGATCCGTGTCGCCGCCGCCGGTCTGTTCATCGTGCTCGGCGTGACGACGCTGATTTTCCGGCACTCACTCAGCGCTTGACGCACACTTGGAATCCGTTCTCCCCGAGTGATTCGCGTCGCGAATCGTATCGAGGGGCCTCGCAATCGGGACTCACTAGAACAGATCCGCCGGATCGACGTCGATCGACCAGCGCACGCCGCGCGCCAGCTCGGACAGTCTCGGCACGGTCGCAGCCAGTGCGCGTTGCAGCGCGCTGCGCTGCCCGGCCTGGATCAGCAGTTGCGCGCGAATGAAACCGGCGCGTCGTTCCATGCCGGAAGGAATCGGCTCCATCACCTGCAGTCCGCGCATCGGCAGCAGCAGTTCGCGCGCTTCGCGCAGAAAACGCATCGGCTGTGCTGCATCGCGGGCTTCGGCACGCAGCAGCGCCAGATGCGAGAACGGCGGCAGCTGCGCGTCGCGCCGTTCGGCGAGCAGCGCGGCGCTCAGGCCTTCGTAGCCCCGTTCGACGAGGATGCGCAGCAGCGGGTGCTCGGGTTCGTGCGTCTGCAACAGCACCGTGCCCTGTTGCCCGGCGCGGCCGGCGCGGCCGGCCACCTGCGTGACCAGCTGACCCATCCGTTCGATCGCCCGGAAGTCCGCGCCGTACAGCGCCTGGTCGGCGGACACGATGCCGACCAGCGACAGGTTCGGAAAATCATGTCCCTTGGCGAGAATCTGCGTACCGACCAGCACGTCGACCTTGCGCGCCCGCACGTCGTCGAGCAGCCGCTCGAGTTCGTGGCGACGACCGAGACGATCCGAGTCGAGCCGTTCGATGCGCTTGCGCGGATAGCGATTGGCGAGCGCCTGCTCGATGCGTTCGGTGCCGTGGCCGAGCGGCATCAGTTCGGCCGCGCCGCACGACGGACAACCGTGCGGCACCGGCTGCTGCGCGCCGCAGTGATGGCAGATCAGGCGCGAGCGCCCGCGATGCAGCGTCAGGCGCGCATCGCATTGCGTGCAGGCCGCGCGCCAGCCGCAGGCATGGCACAGCAGCACCGGCGCGTAGCCACGGCGGTTGATGAACAGCAGCGCCTGGTCGCCCGCCTCCAGACAGCGGTCGAGCGCGGTCAGCATCGGCGCGGCCAGCCCGTGCGCGAGCGCCTGGTTACGCACATCGAGCAGACGGATCTGCGGCGGTGCCTGTGCGTGAATGCGCTGCATCAGACGCACATGGCGGTAACGGCCGGCTTGCGCGTTGTGCAGGCTCTCCAGCGAGGGCGTCGCGCTGCCGAGAATGACCTCGGCCTTGATGTGCTGCGCGCGGACGATCGCCAGATCGCGCGCCGAATAGCGAAAGCCATCCTGCTGCTTGTACGAAGGATCGTGCTCCTCGTCGACCACGATCAGGCCGAGCTTGGCGAATGGCACGAAGATCGCCGAACGCGTGCCGACGATCACGGAAGCCGCGCCCTCGCGTGCCGCCAGCCACGCCTGTTCGCGCTCGCCGTCGTTCATCGCCGAATGAAAACTCAGCACGTCGCTGCCGAGCCGCGCGCGCAGGCGCTGCGTGAGCTGCGGCGTCAGGCTGATTTCCGGCACCAGCACCAGTGCCTGCCGGCCGCCATCGAGCACGGCGCGCAGGCGGCGCAGATACAGTTCGGTCTTGCCGCTGCCGGTCACGCCTTCGAGCAGGCTGACGCGAAAGCCGAATGGTCCGGCGTCGAGCTCGTCGAGTGCGGTCTGCTGGGCAGAGGTCAATGGCAGCGCATCGGTGAGGGTTTCCGCCGTCGCGGGTTCGACCGCCAGTTGTTCGACCCAGCCTTCATCAAGCAGCCGCGCGCGGATCGCCGATGCGACATTCCATTCACCGGCCACGCGCCCGCCATCGGCCAGCGCTTCGAGTGCCGCGCGTTGCACACGGTTGCGCGTCGGCAAATTTGCCAGCGCGATCCGCCCGGCATTCGTCAGCTGCCAGCGCTGTGGCCGGGCAAACGCGGCGGCA
>DATCXY010000039.1:0-5610 GCA_036570585.1 Solimonas sp.
CAATGCGCGCGGCATCACGCACGGCTATCTCGCCGGTCGCCACGCCGCCGGCAAGCCCAGTGAACTGCTCGCCGAGCGACTGCGCGTCGGCGGGGTCTGAGCACGCCATGATCGAAGCACAGCATCTGGTCCTGATCGAAGCACCGATCGAAAACGTCTGGGACTACGTTCAGGACATTCGCAAGTGGGCAAACCTGTTTCCCGGCTGCCGCGAATGCAAGGTCCTCGACGAACACGATTCGCAATGGACGTTGAAGGTTGGCGCTGGCGGCCTCGTGCGCACCGTCAACGTCAATGTGCATGTCGACCAGTGGGACGGTCCCGAGCGCGTCGATTTTTCGTACCGGCTGCAGGGTGAACCGGTGGTCGGCAGTGGCGCCTACGTGGCGACGCGCAAGGGCCCGCGCCAGACCGAGATCAGCCTGAAAGTCCGCGTCGAGGGCAGTGGGCCGATGGCGCCGATGTGGGAAGCGGTCAGCCGGCCGCTGCTGCCGCAGCTCGCGAAGATGTTTGCCGGCCAGTTGAAGGCCGAGATCGAAAAGACGATCGACAGCACGGCGGTCGTCGCGCCGCGCATCGGCCCGCTTGCACGGCTGGCGCGCTGGCTGCGTGCGCTCTGGTCGTCGTCATCCACCGCAGGAGCATCTCCAATGTCCGAACAGAACAAGCAACTCGTGCTGCGTTTCATCGAAGCGATGGGCAGCAGCGATGGCGCCGCGGCAATCCCGTGCCTGCATCCGGAGGCGTTCACCGACGCCAAGGGCTTCGGCAAGTTCGCCGGCATTCGCCGTTACGACACCATCGTCGGCACCATCGACGCGTTCAAGAAGCTGCTGCCGACCGGGTTGCGTCCGCAGATCAAATCCGTCACCGCCGAAGATGCGCGTGTCGTCGTCGAATTCGAGGGCAATGCGGTGACTTGCGAAGGCAAGCCGTACTGCAACCAGTACTGCATGGTATTCACGATGCGCGACGGCAGGATCGGACAGGTCAACGAGTATTTCTGCACGATCCTCGCCGACGAGGTGCTATGGCCGATCGTCGCGAAGATGCAGGACGAGGCGGCCGCAGCCGCGCCGACATCGCCATGAGCGATTCGGGCGTACCGCGCATGACGCCGCTGCCGCCATCGGACTGGAACGCGGCAGTGCTCGAAGCACTGGCAGGCTTTCCGGCCGGGTTGAAATTCGTGATGTCGGAACTCGCGGCCAAGCCCGACACGGCGCCGCGCGGACAACACCTGCTGGGCGCGCTGGCGTTGCACCCTGCGCTCGCCAGGCCGTTTCTGATTTTCAGCGAATACATTGCGACCGCCAGTTCGCTGTCGGCGCGCGATCGCGAGCTGATCATCCTGCGCATCAGCTGGTTGCATCGCTCGGAATATGAATTCATGCAGCACCTGATTTTGGCGCGTGGTGCCGGAATCGGTGAAACGCAGCTGCGCGAGATCGAGCAGGGGCCTGATGCGCCGGGATGGTCGGCGGACGACGCGGCCGTCCTGCGCGCGGTCGACGAGCTGCACGCGCAGGCGCGCGTCAGCGACGCGACGTGGGCACAGTTGCGCGAGCGCTTCGAGACGCCGCAGTTGATGGACCTGCTGTTTCTCGCCGGTGGCTACACGACGCTGGCGTTTGCCCTCAACAGCATCGGCCTGCCGCTGGAAGCGAGCGCCGAACCCGCCGATCCCGATGTGCGAAGGCGCCTGCATGCCGCGCGCAACTAGAGACGCGCCAACACGCTCGCGGCGCGCATCCGCGTTCGCAAAAAATGCGAAGCCTGAAAGACAGACACGACAGACGACAGGCCGGCACTCCGCAGCACTGAGTGCGATGTCGAGGGGAAATGAATGAAGTGCGAACCGACACAGACGCCGCCGGCCGATGCCATCGATATTCCGGCGCTGCGTGAACGCTATCGTCGCGAGCGCGACCAGCGCATTCGTCGCGAAGGGCAGGACCAGTACGTCAAGACGCAGGACGACTTCGCCAGCAGCTACGAGGCCGATCCGCACATGCCGGTGCAGCCGCGCGCGCCGATCCATGAGGACCTCGACGTCGCGATCCTCGGCGCCGGCTTCTCCGGCATCATGGCCGGCGTTCATTTGCGCAATGCCGGCGTCAGCACGTTTCGCCACATCGATCATGCCGGCGACTTCGGCGGCGTCTGGTACTGGAACCGCTATCCGGGCATCCAGTGCGACAACGATGCCTGTTGCTACATGCCGTTGCTCGAAGAGACCGGCTATGTGCCGACCAGGAAATTTGCGGACGGCTACGACATTCAGGCGCACTGTCGCCGCATTGCCACGCAGTACGGTCTGTACGACCAGGCGCTGTTTCACACGCTGATCAAATCCCTGCGCTGGGACGAGCGGATCAGCCGCTGGCACGTCGTCACCGATCGCGGCGACGACATCCGTGCACGTTTCGTGATCATGTGCGGCGGTCCGCTGAACCGGCCGAAGCTGCCGGGCATTCCCGGATTGGCGGCGTTCAAGGGCAAGGTCTTCCACACCGCGCGTTGGGACTACGACTACACCGGCGGCAGCTGGCAGCAGCCGGAACTCGACCGCCTGGCCGATCAGCGGGTTGCGATCGTCGGCACCGGTGCGTCGGCGGTGCAGGCGATCCCGTATCTCGGGCGTTACGCGAAGCAGCTCCATGTCCTGCAGCGCACGCCGTCGAGCGTCGACGTTCGCCCCAATCCACCGACCGATCCCGATTGGATCAAGAGCCTCGCACCCGGCTGGCAGAAGCAGCGGCAAGCGCAGTTTCATCGTGCCGCGGTCGAAGGCCTGATGCCCGGTGACAGCGATGCGATCTGCGATATCTGGACCGAGATCAATCGCAACCTCGCCGCCGAATTCGAGGCCGAAGGCTGGCCCGAGCTGACACCACTCGAATACGTGGCGCGTCGCGAGGTGATGGATTACCGCGTCATGGAGCGTCTGCGCCAGCGCGTCGAATCGATCGTCAACGACAAGGCCACCGCGGAAGCACTGAAGCCCTGGTATCGCTTTCTTTGCAAGCGGCCGTGCTCGAACAACGACTACTACCAGACCTACAATCGCCCAAACGTGAAGTTGCTCGACGTCTCGGCGACGCGTGGCGTCGAACGGATGACGCCGAACGGTTTCATGCACGAAGGCCAGGAGTACGGGATCGACGCGCTGATCTGCGCCAGCGGCTTCGAAGTCACCAGCGATCTTGATCGTCGCTGGGGCATCCAGGTGATCGAAGGGCGCGACGGCGTCTCGCTCTACGATCACTGGCGCGACGGTTATCGCACGCTGCACGGCGCGATGACGCATGGCTTCCCGAACCAGTTCTTCACCGGATACCTGCAGGGCGGTTTCAACGCGACGACCACCGAGCAATTCAGCCGGCAGGGCTATCACATCGCACACATCGTTCGTGAAGCGCTGCAGCGCGGGCTCAAGGCCGTGGAGCCGAGCGCCGAGGCTCAGGAACAGTGGGTGCAGACGCTGCGCAGCACGGCTTTCGATCTCACGCAGTTCCAGCGCGAATGCACGCCCGGCTATTTCAACAACGAAGGTTCGGAAAAGATCCGCTGGTATCTCGGCGAATCGTATGGGCCGGGCTGGGAGGCGTTCGAAACGCTGGTGCGGGAGTGGCGAGACAATGGCGATCTCGAGGGACTGTCGCTCAGTGCCTAGCGCGCCGCGCGAACCGGAAAGGACGTTGCCGATGCCGGTCATCGCCGCTGCGTACCTTCGGCCACGGACGTTCGCACTTCATCGGGTTTCACCGGGGAGATAACCCGATTCAGTGGTCGCCAACGGACTTCTCTTCTCGGGCTTTTCCATGAAGTGCTTCACGATCGGGATCACCCGGTCCGGTTCCGAATGCAAGGCGAAGTGGCCGGCGTCCGGGATCACCGCGAGTTCGGCATCGGCGATGAGTCTGGTCGATGCCACAGTGTGCTCGACCCGGACGAAATCGTGATCCCCGCAAACGATGAGCATCGGCGCCCTGATGGCGGCCAAATCTTCCCTGGAAAAGCCGTTCCATTGCAGGCCGCCGAGTTTCTCGAAAATCTTCGGCCAGTAATGGGGATCGGGTGCGATTTTCCTGTAGCTGTCGCGCTGAAATTGGATGCTCCGGGAGTCTGCAGCGGGTGGCTGATCGAGCTTGGTCATCTCTGGATTCAGTGCATCCTGCGGCGGACCAAACGTTGCGCCGTAGAGCGCGACACGACGGACAAGCTCCGGGTGACGAACCGCGATCATCGCCGCGGCGTTGGCACCGTAGCTTTCCCCGAAGAAGTCTGCTTTCGCGATGCCGAGAAATTTCAACAGACCGACCACGTCGTCGGCATACCGCTCGATGGAGAGCGGACGCTCCGGAACGTCGACCGTTCGGCCATTGCCCTGCAGGTCGACGGTAATGACCATATGGCTTTCGATCAGAGCCGGAAACGATTTCATCCCGGCAAATCCGAACGCGGGAGGGATGAATACGAGTGGGTCGCCGCTTCCCTCGATCTCGTAGTACATCTGCAGGCCGTTGATCGGCGCATAGCCTTGGCTCCTTGTCATTTGTCGGGTGCGAGAATTCATCGTATTGATTCAGCGCTGAAGCGGCAGTTCCGGACATGCTGTCTGGGCATGTAGCGCAGTCGTCATCGGCGGATCGGACTTTTCGGTTGAGCGACGCAAGGGCGCGCTGAGCACAATCGTCGCCAAGCAGCAGAGTCGCGAGGCCGAAGAAGCGGAACGCCGAGCCCTGCTCGCGCGTGCTGGGCGATGCCGGACAACACGAGCGCGCTCAGCCGCGAGCGTATTCGTCGTTTCGTCGCCACCAGCTGCCGCTTTCGTTGCGCCCGAGTGGCGCGCGGTCGAGCCACTGGTACATGCCCCAGAGGCCGTCGAGGCCGCGCGCGTAGGTCGAGTACGCGTGGTAGACGACGCCGTCCTTGAGCACGAAGCTGCTCATGCCCGGACGGTCACGCGTGTAGGTGAGCGTGTCGGTGCCGCAGCTCGCGGCGAAGCCGGTGACGAGCGGCGGGGGCGCGCCTTCGGCGATCGGATGCCCGCCTTTGCGGTAGTTGTATTCGATGCCGCCGGCGCGCTGCTGGGTCTCGGTGATGGAGACATTGAAGTCGTAGTTGAACTCGCCGCCGTGCGACGAGGCCCACGGGAACGTCCAGCCGAGCCGCTGCCGATAAGTCTGCAGTTTGGCGAGCGGTGCGCGCGACACCGCCATCAGCGTCACGTCATGGTTGGCTAGGTGCACGGCGAAGCCGTCGAAACCATCGGCGATCGCCGAGCACGACGGGCAGCCGGCCTTGTAATCGGGGCCGAACATGAAGTGATAGACCAGCAGCTGTGAGCGGCCGGCGAACAATTCGGTCAGCGAGGCATTGCCGTGTTCGATGTCGAAGCGATAGTCCTTGTCGACTCGCACCCACGGCAAGGCCTGGCGCCGTGCGGCGAGTGCGTCGCTGCGCCGGGTGTGTTCCTTTTCGGCCTCCAGCAGTTCGAGTCGCGCTTTCAGCCATTGCGCGCGGGTGGCGGTTTCGTGCATTTGCATTTCGGTCTCCTGCAATTCGTCGCACAGGTTTGTGCCGTGCGAGTGTTCAATGGTTTTG
>DATCXY010000040.1:0-7930 GCA_036570585.1 Solimonas sp.
CGGCGCATGGCTGTCGTCGAGCGATTGCGTGAACGGCGTCTGCCACGCCAGTTCCTTTTTGGCGAGGCCGGCCCAGAAACCGACGTGGTCGGCCTCGGCTTGCGCATGCAGCGCGGCGAGCCGCTCGGCGTTCAGGCCGGCGCCGGCGACGAAATCGCGGCTGGGAGGAAAGACGCGATTCTCGATCAATACCGACTGAATGTTCTGCGAGTCGCTCATGAGCTCCTGTGCGACGCCATGCCGCGCCGCATTGTTGTTATGGCGCATCCGCGCATGCCCATTATTCCGCAATTGCGTGCGGCGATGAGGTCGGCAAGGTCTGCGAGCGCAATGTCGCAGGGTAGAACAGACGTGGCGCCGTGTCCCGCGTCGCGCGCAAACAAGAACGGCGCGATCGCCTGTGCAGAGATCGCGCCGTTTCGTTGTGGCCGCTGCTCAGCGCGGGTGTGCGCTGAAGAAGCTCCAGATTTCGTCGTTGGCATTCAGATCGGCACTGGTTTTGCCGATCATCGATTCCGGCAGGTACTGGCTGCCACCGGGCCAGGTGTGTCCGCCGTTATCCACCGTGTAGAGACGCACTTCGCCGCCACTGCCGCAACCGGCGTTGCGCGCGAGCGTGATCGTCGTGCCGTCATTGGCGACATCAGGCAACGCGGTCGTCATCGTGCTCGCGGGATTGCAGTTGTGCACACTCAGCCAGTACGCGTAGGCGTCCGGCGCCGACATCACGCCGAGCCGTCCGCCGCTGTACGGCACGATCGGATCGGCCGTGCCGTCGATGAACATGATCGGTCGCGGTGATGCCGGACCGCAGGCATGCGACAGGCCATTCGACATCGTGCCGGCGACCAGTGCGACCGCGGCGATGCGATCGGACAACTCGCAGCCGAGACGCTCGGCCATGAAGGCGCCGTCGGACAAGCCGCTGGCGAAAATGCGATCGGCATCGAGATGCAGATAGCCGGTCAGGATATCGATGATCTTGGCGTTGAAGCCGACATCATCGACGCCCGTCGAGTAGCCCGGATTATCGTTCCACTCATTGTCGAGTGCCTGCGGCAACACCGCCCAGAAACCGTGGGCGACGACCGCATTGCCGATCGACGTCAGGTTGGCCTGTGCTTCGGGTGTGCCGCCGGTGCCCGGCAGCATCATGAAGGCGGCGGCATTGCTGTTGGCCGGTTCAGGCCGCACGACCAGAAATCGACGTGTGGCGTTGCCGTCGTTGAAGCTAATGTCGAAAGCGGCGGTGCCTCGCGGCAGCACCAGCCAGTTGCCGCCGACCCTGACCAGCGTGTTGGCGGTGAGCTTGCCGGCTTTCTTCGGATCGGAAACGCTGAGGTCCCCGATCGCACCGCTATATTGACCGACGAAGGCTTTCACCGTGCCGGCCTGTGCCGGCAGCGCGTGTGCGAATGACAGCGTCAGCAGCAAGGCAAAAATGGATTTCAGAATGCGCATGGATAAAATCTCCCAGTTGCTGTGCACTGTAATCGCCGCGCCTGGCTTTGGGATCGCCGTTGATCTGCCGAATACGACAGTTCAGCGACCGCGTTGCGAATACACGCGCAAAGCAGTCGCCAACGCGGCGCGCGATAATGCCGCGTGCACTACCAACATCGCTTTCATGCCGGCAACTTTGCCGACGTCTACAAACACGTGCTGCTGTGTGGCCTGTTGCGCGCACTGGGGCGCAAGGATGCGCCGTGGGCGTATCTGGAAACCCATGCCGGCGGCGGTGCCTACGATCTGCGCGACGAGGCGGCCAGCCGCACGGCGGAATACCACGACGGTATCGCGCGGATCTACGCCGCCGCCGCTGCGCCGGAGCCGGTCGCGTCCTATCTCGACATCGTGCAGACGCTCAATGCGCACGGCGCGCTGCAGCGCTATCCGGGCTCGCCGCTGTTTGCCGCGCATTACGCACGTGCGGCTGATCGCATCGTGCTTTGCGAACGCGAAGCGGCGATCGTGGCGGAGTTGAAGGCCGAACTGGGCGCCGACCCGCATGTTGCGGTCCATCAGCGCGACGGCTACGAGGCGCAGTCGCTGTTGCCGCCGCGCGAGAAGCGCGGTCTGGTGCTGGTGGACCCACCGTTCGAGCGGCCGGACGAATTCGACGCGGTCAACGCATTCCTGTCGCGGGCGACGGCACGCTTTGCCAACGGCGTCTACGCCGTCTGGTATCCGTACAAGAAGCGCTTCGATACCGAGCGCTTCCTGCGTCGCCTGCGCCGCGACTGCGGACGCGAGGCGATCAACTATGTGCTGGAAACCGGTGCCGGCAGTGAAGGGCAGATGCATGCCTGCGGTGTCGTGGTGATCAATCCGCCGTTCTCGTTCGTGGGCGAGATGGCGGCCGCGCTGCCGTGGCTGGCCGACATGCTCTCGCAGGGTGCCAAGGCCGAAGCGCGCGCCGAACATTGGATGCCCGGCAAGGCATGAACGGAAAAATGGAAAACGGGATCGACGAGCTTCATCGCGGCAAGTTCCTGCGTCTGGTGCGCGACCGGCACTGGGAATACGTCACACGCGTCAACAGCAGCGGTGCCGGGTTCATCGCGGCGCTGACCGATGCCGGCGAGGTGGTGCTGGTCGAGCAATATCGCCTGCCGCTGCACGCGCGCACGATCGAGCTGCCGGCCGGCATGATCGGCGACGAGGATGCGTTTCGCGATGAGAGCATCGAAGCTTCGACCATGCGCGAGCTCGAAGAGGAAACCGGGTTTCGCGGCACGCACGCCGAGATCCTGATGTCCGGCCCGGTCGCCGCCGGCATGACCAGCGAGATGCTCCATCTGGTGCGCATCCGCGGTTTGCAGCGCGTCGGCGCCGGTGGCGGTGTCGACGGCGAAGACATCACCGTCCATCTCGTGCCGTTGGTGCAGATCGACAGCTGGCTGCGTGAAAAGGGCAAAGCGGGGTTGTTGATCGAACCGCGTATCTACGCGGCACTGTATTTCTTGCAGCGTGATCGCGGCTGAACGCGCGTGAACGTCGTCGCGTTGCGAGGCCTTACGCCGTCTCCGCCTGCGGACGCAACAACTCGGCGAATTCGCTGGCACTGACACCGGGGCTGTAACGAAAACCCTGGACCTCGTCGCAGCCACGGGCGAGCAGATATTGTTCCTGCTCCTCGGTCTCGACGCCTTCGGCAATGACGCGGATATCAAGGCTGCGCGCCATCGCGATGATCGCATTGACGACCGCGGCGTCGGCGGCATCGTTGGCGATGTCGCGAACGAACGAGCGGTCGATCTTGATCTTGTCGATCGGAAAGCGGGTCAGGTACGCAAGACTCGAATAGCCGGTGCCGAAGTCGTCGACGACGATCGCGATACCGAGCCGGCGCAAGGCGCGCAGGACTTCCGTACTCTCTTCCGGGCTCTGCATCAGCATGCCCTCGGTGATCTCCAGCTCCATGCAGTGCGCCGGGAGTCCGGTCTCGTCGAGTATCGTGTGCAGAAGTTGCGGCAGCGTCTTCTGCTGGAACTGGCGGGGCGAGACGTTGACCGCGAGTCGCAGCATACGGCCCGTCTGTCGCTGCAGTTCGACGCAGCGACGGCATGCATTGCGCAGCACCCATTCGCCGAGTGACAGGATCAACCCGGTTTCCTCGGCGACCGGAATGAAGCGATCTGGAGAGACCTCGCCATGCTGCGTGCTGTGCCAGCGCGTCAGCGCTTCCATGCCGATGATGCTGCCGTCGCGCAACAAGATTTCCGGCTGGAAGACGATCTCCAGCTCGTTTCCCTCGATTGCCCGACGCAGCGCGGCACTGAGGGCGAGCTTTTCCTGTGTCTGCTGCAACATCGCGCTGGTGAACCATTGGAAATTGCTGCGGCCCGTCGTCTTGGCGTGATACATCGCGGTATCGGCATTCTTCAGCAGCGTGCCGGGGTCGTTTCCGTCGGCCGGAAACACGCAGCCGCCGATGCTGGTCGTGATCAGCAGTTCGTGGCCCTCGATCGTCATCGGCGCCGAGATGGTCTGCATCAGCTCGTCGATCAGCGCCTGGATTTCCACCGTGGAGTTCGTGCCGGTGAGCACGATGACGAACTCGTCGCCGCCCAGTCGTGCCACCGTGTCGACTTCGCGCACACGGTTTTGCAGACGCTGCGAAATCTGCAGCAGCAGCTTGTCACCGACCTGATGGCCGAGCGAATCATTGATTCGCTTGAAGTGATCAAGGTCGAGCATCAAGACGGCAAGCCCTTCGTGGTGGCGGCGTGCCTGCCGGATCGCGCTTTCGAGCCGATCAAGCAGCAGCGCGCGGTTCGGCAGATTGGTCAACGCGTCGTGATGCGCCATATGGCGGATGAAGGCTTCGGCCCGGCGCCGTTCGGTGATGTCGTAGGCGACCTTGAGAAAGCCGCTGACGCGGCCGGTGTCGTCGCGCATCGCGGTGATCGCGATGTTGACCGGTACGCGCGAGCCGTCGCGATGCACGTACGTCCATTCGCGTTCGTCGGCCGTCGCGTGGCTGCCGGACGCGACGATCACCTGGAAGTTGGCCGGAATGCGCAGGCCGGTTTGACGCGAAAGTTCTTCGGCGCGGCGTTCCACTTCTGCCGGCTCATGCATGATCATGGCCGACTGGCCGACCAGTGACTGTGGTGGATGGCCCAGCAGCTGTTCGGCGGCCGGATTGATCGCCACGATCTGGCCTTCGGTATCGGTCGCGATGACGCTGAATGGCAGGCTGTCGAGAATCGACTGCCGCAACATCCCCGCCTGCAATGAGCGCTGCAGGCGGTCGGCATTCAAACGCTCGGTGATGTCGATGATCGACGCGAGCACGAAACGACTGTCCTCGATGACGAGCGGATTCAGGCCAATCTCGATCGGAATTTCGCTGCCGTCCTTGCGCATCCCGAACAGATCGCGGCCCGCTCCCATGGCGCGGGTATCCGGGTGTGCGAGGAAACCGCTGCGTGAGTGTTCGTGCTGTTTGCGGAAGCGCTGCGGCATCAGCGCTTCGATCGTCATCGTCAGCAATTCCTGCCGACTGTAGCCAAACAGCTTCTCGACCTGGGAGTTGACCAGCACGATACCGCCCGCGGAATTGATCATCAGCATCGCGTTGGGCGCCGCTTCGATGATCAGACGCAGGCGTTCTTCGCTGCGCTTGCGTTCGGTGATGTCGATGATCGATGCGAGCACGAAGATGCCTTCCGGCATCGTCAGCGGATTCAGGCCGATCTCGATCGGCACCTCGCTGCCGTCCTTGCGCAAACCGAAGAGGTCGCGGCCGGCGCCCATCGAGCGCGTGTCGGGGTGCGCAAAGAAACCGTTCCGGGAGCCGCGGTGTGCGTTGCGGAATCGTTCCGGAATCAGCATCTCGACCGGTTTTCCGAGCATTTCGGTGCGCAGATAACCAAATAGACGCTCGGCCTGTGAGTTGACGAGTGTAATGACGCCGCGACCATCGGCCATGATCATCGCGTTCGGCGTTGCTTCAATGACGAGCCGCAGACGCTGCTCTTCGCCGGCACCGGTCGCCAGGTCCGCAGCAGCGTGCACGTCATTCGGCATGGCAACGGCCACCAGAGTCGAGATGTCTGACGCTAGGGCACGTTGACGTTCGCTGTCTTCTTCCGGCGCTGGGCGGACTCCTTTGGCTGACCAGCGGGCCGCGCGTTGCGCGAGCACCGGGGCTTCAGTTGGCGAACACCACCCGCAGCTGCAGGCCATAGGTATCGTGATCGACCATCGGCGAAAGACTGAATTGATGTGATGCCGAGTATGGTGTGGTGATCAGTTTTGAAACGCCGTAGGCGAGCGCGCAGCCGGCGATGACGTCGCGCCAGTGATGGAAGTGTTCGTCGACGCGCGAGTAGCCGGTGAACAGGGCGGTGCCGTACAGCGGCAGGCTGTATTGCCAGCCGTAACGATCGCTGATGAACGCGGCCGCCGAGCACGCCGCCGAGGTGTGTCCGGATGGAAACGATTCCCTGCCGCCATTCGGGCGTTCGCCCCAGGCGGTGTGGTCGAAACCGTATTTCAGAACTTCGGTTGCGGCGAACGTGGTGGCGAAGTTGTAGGCGTACTGTTTGGTGCCCAGATAGTCGCCCTTGTACAGGGTGACGCCGGTGGCGATCAGAGGGTTGAGTATCTGGAAGATATCGCCGGCCGCCCGATCCGGATCGTTGCGGGTTTCGTCGACGATATTGCCGGCATGCGCCGCATTACCCGCCAGCAGACCGAACGCCGCCGCTGCCGCAACTCCCCATGTTCGCCGCATGCTGCTGTCCTCCAAGCCCTTGTCTGTGCGCGACTTTGGCGACGGCTCTGTCAACGCGGCGTGCGCGGTCTGTCAATGGATTGTTGAAGCCGGGCCGCGAACGCGCAGACGGACGGTTTTCGCCGACGGGCGGGGCCTGTAAGCTAGCGGTCTGAAGCCGGGGGTGCCGTCGACGTCGTGACGGCTGAGAACAGACCCTTGGAACCTGGCCGGTCCCCCATTCCATACCGGCGAAGGGAAGGCTTGCGACGTGCAAGCGTCGTACGCGTTCATTCCTTTCGCCGTGCCTTCGAGGTAACGCCGATGAACGCAGTGACCCAAGACATCTTCCACAAGGCCGACGAGCTGTCGGCCGACGTGCGCCAGCCGTTCCCGGCCAGTCGCAAGATCTATGTCGGCGGCGGCAACGGCATCCGCGTGCCGATGCGCGAGATTTCGCTGTCGGCGACCAAGACCGCGAACGGCATCGAGCCGAATCCGTCGGTCACGGTCTACGATACTTCCGGCCCGTATTCGGACCCGGACGTGAAGATCGATCTGCGCATGGGGCTTGCACCGCTGCGCGACGCCTGGATCGAAGCGCGCGGTGATACCGAACAGTTGCGCGGGCCGAGTTCGATCTTCGGCCGCATCCGCGCCGCCGACGACAAGACCGCGCCGCTGCGCTTTGAACACATCCGTGCCCCGCGCAAGGCCAGGGCCGGCGCCAACGTCAGCCAGATGCACTACGCGCGCCAGGGCATCATCACGCCGGAGATGGAGTTCATCGCGATCCGCGAAAACGCGCGGCTGGAAGAGCTGCGCGAAATCTACGAAGCCGCCGGTTACCTGCGCCGCCAGCACGCCGGCCACAACTTCGGCGCGTCGTTGCAGAAGGTGATCACGCCGGAGTTCGTGCGCAGTGAAGTCGCGCGCGGCCGCGCGATCATTCCCGCCAACATCAACCATCCGGAACTCGAGCCGATGATCATCGGCCGCAACTTCCGCGTGAAGATCAACGCCAACATCGGCAACAGCGCGGTCAGCTCGTCGATCGCCGAGGAAGTCGAGAAGATGGTGTGGTCGACGCGCTGGGGAGGCGACACGGTGATGGATCTGTCGACCGGCAAGAACATCCACGAGACGCGCGAGTGGATCCTGCGCAATAGCCCGGTGCCGATCGGCACGGTGCCGATCTATCAGGCGCTGGAAAAAGTCGACGGCAAGGCCGAAGAGCTGACCTGGGAGCTGTATCGCGACACGCTGATCGAACAGGCCGAGCAGGGCGTCGATTACTTCACGATCCATGCCGGCGTGCTGCTGCGCTATATCCCGTGGACCGCGAACCGCATGACCGGTATCGTCAGCCGCGGCGGCTCGATCCTCGCCAAGTGGTGCCTCGCGCATCACAAGGAAAATTTCCTTTACACGCACTTCGAGGAAATCTGCGACATCATGAAGGCGTACGACGTGTCGTTCAGCCTCGGCGATGGCCTGCGTCCGGGCTCGATCGCCGACGCCAACGACGAAGCGCAATTCGGCGAGCTGCACACGCTCGGTGAGCTGACCGAGATCGCCTGGAAGCACGACGTGCAGACCATGATCGAGGGTCCCGGCCACGTGCCGATGCAGCTGATCAAGGAGAACATGGACAAGCAGCTGGTCGAGTGCGGCGAAGCGCCGTTCTACACGCTCGGGCCGCTGACC
>DATCXY010000041.1:0-3065 GCA_036570585.1 Solimonas sp.
CGGCCAGCACCAGACGGCCGGCGTCCTGCAGGGCCAGCAATCGCGCTACGTGCGCCGGCCGGCTGACGCGGCGCTGGGCGAGGCTGTCGGCCACGTCGTGGCCGAGGATCGCGTAAAGCATGTTCATTGTTCCGGCAGATAGCGTTTCAGAAACGGCACGTGCGCGATCAGGAACACGAACATCAGGGCCGTGAAACCGAAAGTCTTGAACTTCACCCACGCCGCTTCCGAGTAGTTGTAGGCGACGTATAGATTCAGGACCGCACAGCCGGCGAAGAAGATCGCCCATGCGAAGTTGACCTTGCGCCAGACCGCGTCGGGCAGCTGAATCGATTTCTGCGGCAGCCGCGCGAGCAGCACGCGATCGCCGATCAGATGGCTGCCGAGCAGCGCCAGCGAGAACACCGCGTAAACCACGGTCGGTTTGAATTTGATGAAGCGCGCGTCGTGCACATAGATCGTCAGGCCGCCGAGCACGAGCGCGACCAGCGCGGTGATGAAATGCGCCTTGTGCAGGCGATGCTCACGGAACCAGTACCACGCCACCAGCGCGAACATGCCGACGATCAGCACCGCGGTCGCGGTGTAGATTCCGTACGCTGCGTAAGTGCCGAGAAACAACAGTGCCGGCAGAAAGTCGATGAGGGCATTCATCCCGCTATTGTAGCGTCCACCCGTGTCCGGCCGGGCCCGACATCAGCGTGGCGGGTACAATTCGCACTTACGGAACAAACGAGAGACCCGTGGCCGAGTGGATCGAACTGCACCCTGTCAATCCGCAGAAACGTCTGCTGATGCAGATCATCGAGCGGGTACGCTCCGGCGCGGTGATCGCTTATCCAACCGACTCCTGTTACGCCCTGGGCTGCCATCTCGATGATCGTGATGCGGCCGACCGCCTGCGCCGCATTCGTGATTTCGACCGCCATCACCAGTTCACGCTGGTCTGTCGCGACCTGTCCGAGATCGCCACTTACGCACGCGTCGACAATCGCCAGTTCCGCCTGCTCAAGCAGCTGACGCCGGGGCCGTATACGTTCATTCTCGAAGCGACCAAGACGCTGCCGAAGCGCATCGCCCACGAGAAGCGCAAGACCATCGGCATCCGCGTGCCCGAGCACGTCGTGGCGCAAGCCTTGCTGGAAACCATCAGTGAACCGCTGATTTCATGCACGCTGCAGTTTCCCGGCGAGGAAGAACCGGTCAGCAGCCCGGATGATTATCGCGCGCTGCTCGACCATTCCGTCGACATCGTGATCGACGGTGGTCCCTGCGGCACGGTGCCGACCACGGTGCTCGATCTGAGCGGTGACGGTGTGCAGATCGTGCGGGAAGGCAAGGGCGACACCGCGATGCTCATGTCGCAATAGGCGTCGGGTCGCACCTGTTGCGTGCAGCAGTGAGCGAGCTGTTTCCGGATTCACCGCGGGAGCGTCCGTTCGTTCACGCGTGTCTTTGCCGCACTTTCCGTTTGCCAGTAGTCTCGGACGTTCGTTTTGGCCCCAGCTGATCAGGAGAAATTCGTTGAACAAGCAAACCATCTGTATCCACGAAGGCTATCAGGCCGACCCGACCACGAAATCCTGCGCGGTGCCGATCTATCAGACGGTGTCCTATGAATTTGATGACGCGCAGCACGGCGCCGACCTGTTTGATCTGAAGGTTGCCGGCAACATCTACACCCGCATCATGAACCCGACCTGGGACGTGCTCGAAAAGCGTGTCGCGGCCCTGGAAGGTGGCGTCGCCGCGCTGGCCGTGGCATCCGGCATGGCGGCGATCAACTACGCGATCCTCACCATCGCCGAGGCCGGCGACAACATCGTCACCACCGCGCAGCTTTATGGCGGCACCTATACGCTGTTCGCGCACATGCTGCCGAAGCAGGGCATCGAAGTGCGTTTTGCCAAGAGCAACAAACCCGAGGACATCGCCAGCCTGATTGACGCAAAAACCAAGGCGGTGTTCTGCGAATCGATCGGCAATCCGGCCGGCAACATCATCGACATCGAGCCGATCGCGGCGCAGGCACACGCCAAGGGTGTGCCACTGATCGTCGACAACACCGTCGCCACGCCGATCCTGCTCAACCCGATCGACTACGGCGCCGATATCGTCGTTCACGCGCTGACCAAATACATCGGCGGGCACGGCAATTCGATCGGCGGCATCATCGTCGATTCCGGCAAGTTCCCGTGGACCGAGCACAAGGACCGCTTCCCGATGCTCAACGAGCCGGAGCCGGCCTATCACGGCGTCGTCTACACGCGCGATTTCGGTCCCGCCGCATTCGTTGCGCGCGCGCGCACCGTGCCACTGCGCAACACCGGCTCGGCGCTGTCGCCGATGAATGCGTTCCTGCTGCTGCAAGGCATGGAGACGCTGCCGCTGCGCATGGATCGCCACTGCGACAACGCCATCGCCGTAGCGCGTTATCTGTCGGCACATGAAAAGGTTGAATGGGTCAGCTACGCCGGACTTGAAGGCGACCGCTACCACGCGCTGGCGAAGAAGTACTTCAAGGGCCGGCCATCGTCGTTGCTGACCTTCGGCATCAAGGGTGGCTTCGACGCTGGCGTGAAATTCTATGACGCGCTCAAGATGGTCAAGCGTCTGGTCAATATCGGCGACACCAAGACCCTGGCGTGCCATCCGGCCTCGACCACGCATCGCCAACTGACGCCGGAGGAGCTGAAGTCGGCGGGTGTCACGGCGGAGATGCTGCGCTTGTGCGTCGGCATCGAGCATATCGACGACATCATCGCCGATCTTTCGCAGGCGCTTGCCGCCAGTTGATCGGCGGTCTTCAGCAAAGGGTGAAACCGGCTGCGTTGATCGCAGCCGGTTTCGTTTACGGCGTCATCAGCGTTTCGGCGGCAACGGCAACAGCCCGGACACCTTGCGCATGTGCTGTGCGTACGCCGGGCGCCGCTCAACGCTGCGCTGATCCATGAACGGAATGCTGACGAACACGAACATCACCGTCATCGCCAGTGCGCCGAGCACCAGCCACCACCACTGGTCCGGGGCCACTGCGAGTCCGAACAGCATCAGGCCCCACCAGA
>DATCXY010000042.1:0-4254 GCA_036570585.1 Solimonas sp.
GCACATTGGCGCTAGGCACGTTGTTGCTCGCGGCCTGTGGGCACAAACAGGAAGGGCCGCCACCACCGCCGCCGAAAGTCACGGTCGTCACGCTGAAGACGCAGGCCGTGCCGCTGACCACGGTGCTGCCGGGACGCACCAGCGCCTACCGCACGGCCGAGGTCCGGCCGCAAGTTGATGGCGTGCTGCTCAAGCGCACGTTTACCGAAGGCGGCATGGTCAAGTCCGGCCAGCCGCTGTACCTGATCGATCCGGCGCCGTATCAGGCGCAGTACGACAGCGCCAAGGCCTCGCTGGCGCGCGCCGAGGCCAATGCCAAATCGGCCGAGTCGACCGCCGAACGCAGCCAGGCGCTGCTCGACATCAACGCCATCAGCAAACAGGGCGCCGAAGAGGCGATCGCCACGCGCGATGCGGCCAAGGCCGATGTCGCGTCAGCAAAGGCGGCGCTCGACACCGCGCGTATCAAGCTCGTCTACACGCGCGTGTTGGCGCCGATCAGCGGCCGCATCGGGCGCTCCAGCGTCACCGAAGGCGCGCTCGTCAACGTCGGCCAAAGCAACGCGCTGGCGACGATCCAGCAGCTCGACCCGATCTACGTCGACGTGGTGCAGCCGAGCGCAATGTTGTTGCGCCTGAAGCGCGAATTCGCGAACGGCCAGCTGAAGAAGCTTGGCGAGCAACAGGCGGAAGTGCATCTGCAGCTTGAAGACGGTAGCGAATACGCCAGCGCCGGCACGCTGCAGTTTGCGGAAGTGACGGTTGATTCGAGCACCGGATCGGTCACCTTGCGCTCGATCTTCCCGAACCCCGATGGCTTGCTGCTGCCCGGCATGTTCGTGCGCGAAACCATCCAGGAAGGGGTGTCGCCCGACGCGCTGCTGGTGCCGCAGCAGGGCGTGACACGCGATCCGACCGGCAAGGCCACCGCGCTGGTGGTCGGCGAAGGCAACAAGGTCGAGCAGCGCACGCTGACGACGACGCGCACGGTGGGCGATCAGTGGCTGGTCACGGACGGCGTCAAGGCGGGTGACAGACTGATTGTCGAAGGTTTGCAGCACGTGAAACCGGGCGCCGACGTGCAGCCGGTCGAACGTGGCAGCGAAGCCGCCGCCGACACTGCGCCAGCGCAGGCCAAGTCTGACGCCACTGCCGCAGAGAAGAAGTAAGCCGCATGGTCAACTTCTTCATCGACCGCCCGATTTTCGCGTGGGTGGTCGCGATCATCCTGATGCTCGCCGGCGTGCTGTCGGTGCGCACGCTGCCGGTCTCGCAGTATCCGGCGATCGCGCCGCCATCGATCTCGATCAGCGCCAGCTATCCCGGCGCATCGGCGGAAACGGTGCAGGACACGGTGACGCAGGTCATCGAACAGCAGCTGTCCGGTCTCGATCATCTGTTGTACTTTTCGTCCGCGAGCAGCAAGGACGGCAGCATGTCGATCACGCTGACGTTCGCGCAGGGCACCGACCCGGACGTCGCGCAGGTCCAGGTGCAGAACAAGCTGTCGCTGGCGACGCCGCAGCTGCCGACTGAAGTGCAGTTGCAGGGAATCCGCGTCGCCAAGGCGACCAAGAACTTCCTGGTGGTGGTCGGCTTTGTCTCGACCGACGACAGCATGGATCGCACCGACATCAGCGACTACATCGTCTCGCACGTGCAGGATCCGATCAGCCGCACGGCCGGCGTCGGCGACTATCAGGTATTCGGCTCGCAGTATGCGATGCGCATCTGGCTCGATCCGGCCAAGCTCAACAGCTTCCAGCTGACGCCGGTCGACGTGAAGAATGCGATCGCGACGCAGAACGTGCAGATTTCGTCCGGCGAACTCGGCGGCCTGCCGTCGGTGGAAGGCCAACAGCTCAATGCGACGGTGATCGGCCCGACGCGGCTGACCTCGATCGAGGATTTCAGACAAATTCTGCTGCGCGTCAATCCGGACGGCTCGCAGGTGCGGCTGCAGGACGTCGCGCGCGTGGCGATGGGCGGCGAGAGCGAGGCCATCAGCGCCAGGTTCAACGGCAAGCCGGCATCGGGCATTGCGATCAAGCTCGCCAGCGGCGCCAACGCGCTCGACACCGCCGATAACGTGCGCGCGACGATCGACAACTTGCGCGCGACATTTCCGCCGGGTCTCGAAGCCGTCTACCCGTACGACACCACGCCGTTCGTGCGATTGTCGATCGAGGAAGTGATCAAGACGCTGTTCGAGGCGATTGTCCTCGTGTTCCTCGTCATGTATCTGTTCCTGCAGAATCTGCGCGCGACGTTCATTCCCACCATCGCGGTGCCGGTGGTGCTGCTCGGCACCTTTGCGGTGTTGTCGGTCGCGGGATTTTCGATCAACACGCTGACCATGTTCGGCATGGTGCTGGCGATCGGCCTGCTCGTCGATGACGCCATCGTCGTCGTCGAAAACGTCGAACGCGTGATGGCCGAAGAAGGCGTCTCGCCGAAGGAAGCCACGCGCCGTTCGATGTCGCAGATCACCGGCGCGCTGGTCGGCATCGCGCTGGTGCTGTCCGCCGTGTTTCTGCCGATGGCATTCTTTGGCGGTTCCACCGGCGTCATCTACCGGCAGTTCTCGATCACCATCGTCTCGGCGATGACGCTGTCGGTGGTCGTCGCGCTGATCTTCACGCCGGCCCTGTGCGCGACCTTGCTCAAGCCGGCTGGTGACGAACATCCGCATGAGCGCCACGGGTTCTTCGGCTGGTTCAATCGCAAGTTCGACGCCAGCAATCGAAAGTATGAGAGCGGTGTGCGGCGCTTCCTCAAACGCAGCGGTCGCGTGCTGCTGATCTATCTGGCATTGATCATTGCAATGGGCGTGATGTTCACGCGTATTCCCAAGGCGTTCCTGCCCGACGAGGATCAGGGCATCATGTTCGTGCAGGTCACCGCGCCGCCCGGCGCGACCATCTCGCACACCGACGAAGCGCTGCGCCAGATCCGCGAATATCTGCTGAACGACGAGAAGCAGGCCGTGAAGTCGGTATTCACGATCAGCGGCTTCAACTTCAGCGGCCGCGGCCAGAACTCGGGCCTCGCGTTTGTCAGTCTCAAGGATTGGGCGGAGCGTTCCGGCGACAAGAACAAGGTGCAGACGCTGGCGACGCGCGTGATGCATCACTTCAGCGCCTACCGTGACGCGCAGATCATTGCGGTTGCACCACCCGCCGTCACCGAACTCGGCAACGCCACCGGCTTCGATTTCGAACTGCAGGATCGCGGTGGTCTGGGCCACGCCAAGCTGATCGAAGCACGCAATCAGTTCCTCGGCCTCGCGAGCAAGAGCAAGAAGCTGGTCGGCGTCCGACCCAACGGTTTGTCGGACGAGCCGCAGTACAAGATCGACATCGATTGGGAGAAGGCGCGCGCGTTGGGGCTTGCCACCAGCGACATCAACGAGACGCTATCCGCCGCCTGGGGTTCGGCCTATGTCAATCAATTCATTGATCGCGGCCGCGTCAAGCGCGTGTTCGTGCAAGGCGACGCACCGTCGCGCATGTCACCCGAAGATTTTGGCCAGTGGTACGTGCGCAACGCGCAAGGCGAGATGGTGCCGTTCTCGGCATTCTCCAGCGGCCACTGGACCTACGGTCCGCCAAAACTCGAACGCTACAACGGCATTCCGTCCGTCGAGATACTTGGCCAGCCGGCGCCGGGCCTCAGCACCGGTGAGGCGATGGCTGAAGTCGAAGCGCTGCTCAAACAGTTACCCGCCGGCATCGGCCACGAATGGACCGGGCTGTCATACGAAGAACGGCGCTCCGGCGCGCAGGCGCCGGCGCTGTACGCCCTCTCGCTGCTGATCGTGTTCCTGTGTCTCGCCGCGCTTTATGAAAGCTGGTCGATCCCGCTGTCGGTCATGCTGGTGGTGCCGCTCGGCGTGATCGGTGCCGTGATCGCGACCCTGTTCCGCGGCCTCGGCAACGATGTCTACTTCCAGGTCGGCCTGTTGACCACGATCGGTTTGTCTGCGAAGAACGCGATCCTGATCGTCGAATTCGCGAAAGCCAATTACGACAGCGGCATGGGCCTGATCGAAGCGACCGTGCACGCCGCGCATCAACGCCTGCGCCCGATCCTGATGACCTCGCTCGCGTTCAGCCTCGGCGTCATGCCACTCGCCCTTTCCACCGGCGCCGGTTCCGGTGGCCAGAACGCGATCGGCACCGGCGTCATCGGCGGCATGTTCACCGCCACCGTGCTCGCGGTGTTCTTCGTGCCGGTGTTCTTCGTCGTGGTTCG
>DATCXY010000043.1:0-13465 GCA_036570585.1 Solimonas sp.
GCGCCGTGTACTTCATCTTCCGTTCCTGAACGCGAGCGTCATTGGTGCTGGCTCGCCTTGGCTCGCCACCGGTGGGCGCGTGCCGTGCGCTGCCTACTTCATGTAGGAGCGCAACACACGGATGACGCTCTCGAGTTCATCGTCGACGTCGGCAGCGGTTGGAACAAGATGCTGGCGCAGATGCCCCTCGAGCACTTGCGCCATCAACCCGTTCACCGCGCCGCGCACTGCGGCGATCTGCTGCAGCACCGCCGCACACCCGACTTCTGCTTCAAGTGCTTTCTCAAGGCTGGACAGCTGCCCTTGGATGCGGCGAACCCGGTTCAGCAACGGCCTCTTGTCATCGACTGTATGACCCATGGCGGACAATCTCCAATATACTGGTACCCAGTATACAAACCGGAAAGCTCGGATGTCTGTTCATTCGCACGAATTCAATGAGGGCAATCCGCTGGCGGAACGGCGCACCCGCTGGGCGGTTGTACTGACTGCCGTGATGATGGTGGTCGAGATCGCTGGTGGCTGGACGTACAACTCGATGGCGCTGCTGGCCGATGGCTGGCACATGAGTTCGCATACGCTGGCGCTGGGCATGGCCGCCTTCGCGTATTTGATGGCGCGCCGCCTCGCCAATGATCGTCGCTTCGCTTTCGGCACCTGGAAGATCGAGATCCTCGGTGGATTTACCAGCGCCTTGCTGCTGCTGTTGATCGCCGCATCGATGGCTTATCAATCGTTCGAGCGTCTATTGCGCCCAGCGACCATTCATTACGATCAGGCGATTGCGATCGCCGTCGTCGGGCTGCTGGTCAATCTGGCGTGCGCACGGCTGCTGCATGTCGGTGACCACCATGGCCATGGCCATGGTGATGTTCACGATGCGCACCACGATCACGGGCATCACCACCATGCGGATCTGAATCTGCGATCCGCGTACCTGCACGTGCTGGCGGATGCGGCGACCTCGGTGCTGGCCATCGTGGCGTTGATCGGCGGCAAACTGTGGGGCGCGAACTGGCTGGATCCGCTGATGGGAATAGCGGGCGCCGGTCTGGTTCTGGTGTGGGCTTATGGCTTGCTGAAATCCACCGGTCGCGTTTTGCTCGATGCCGAGATGGATGCGCCAGTCGTCGACGAAATTCGTGAAGTGATCGCCGCCAGTCCGGTGCCGGCAGAAATTACCGATCTGCACGTCTGGCGCGTGGCGTCCGGCAAGTACGCCTGCATCCTCGGACTTACGGTCAGCGGCCCAGCGGCGCCGGAGGTTTTTCGTCGCCAGCTGGCCGTCCATGAAGAGCTGGTACACATCACCGTCGAGCTCAATAGCGCAATTGCCTAGTACCGTGCTCCGGAAATATCGAAACATGAAGCGGCGTCTTGGCGCGTGGCGGCGTTACTCGTCGTCGCCATCGTCCCGGCTCTGGCTCCTCCTCGCGCCTTGCCACACGCCGAAATCCATCCGTTTCATTTCGTTCCACTATCGCCGGGGCACGGTACCGGCGGGTCGACACGATGCCGTCTAAAGCAGCCCCGGCAGCAACCACCATGTGCGCTTGCGATAGGCCGCCCATCCCGGATAACGCGACATGCTCGCTTCCTTCATCACCATGTTGGTCGCGAACAGGCTGGCCCAGATGATCGCGAGCCAGACCCACGGCAGCCAGTGGCCGACCATCATCGCGAAGCTCGCGTAGATCATCATCTCGCCGAGGTAATTCGGATGTCGCACGTAGCGGTGCATGCCGTCGGTGATCAGGCCGCGCTGCACGCGCAGCGTGAAATATTTCTGCGCATCGGCGGCGATCATGATGACGCTGCCAATGATGCACAGGCTGACGCAAAGGCAGAACCACATGGCGTCCGGCAGCGGATAGTCCGGCTGCGAGGTGCCGGAGATCAGCAGCCAGCCGAAACTCCAGTACATGCCCAGGCCAAATGCGCCGGCCAGCGCCGCGCCCCAGGTCACGCGCTTCTGCCAGCCGGGATCGGGAAACGCGAGATCCTTGGTCAGCCAGACCAAACCATAACTGCCGTGCATCGCCAGATAAATCCATGCGGCGAGCGAGGTCGCGGTTGGCGTGCGGCTGGCGTAGAAAAACATCAGCGCGCCAAGAAACAGGAAAGTGCCGGCCTTCTGGGTGTTGATGACCCACGCGAACTTGAGTACGCGCGGACCACCGCCGATATCGGTCAACCACCAGTCGTTGAACCGGCGCAGCGTGCGCGCCCACGCCGGGGCGGCAGTCGCGTTCGTGACCGGACCTGCTGTCGTCGATGTCTGCATGGCGCTCTCCGCTGGGTCGTTGCGGACGCTACTCTATGGCGGATCAGCACACTTTGGGGAAAATGATGATTTCCGCAGCCGAATACGCAGGCTACGACGCGCTTGGACTTGCCGAGCTATTGCAGCGCGGTGAGCTGACTTCAGCCGAACTGCTGGAGACCGCGATCGGTTGTGCGCAGAAACTCAATCCGCAGCTCAATGCGGTGGTGCGACCGATGCACGAGCTCGCGCGCAAGCGTGCCGCCGCGCCGCTCGCCGGTCCCTTTGCCGGCGTGCCGTTTCTGGCCAAGGATCTGTGCCAGGAATATGCCGGGGTGCCGACTTCGTATGGCACGCGTGCGCTCAAGGACGAGCAGTTTGCACCGACCGAACATGCCGAGATGATGGAGCGCTGGCTGCGCGCCGGCGTGGTCGTGTTCGGCCGCACCAACACGCCGGAGTTCGGCGCCAAGGGCATCACCGAGCCCGAGGCTTGGGGACCGTGCCGCAATCCCTGGAATCCGGCGCATACGCCCGGCGGCTCCAGCGGCGGTTCGGCGGCCGCGGTCGCCGCCGGCATCGTGCCGATCGCGGGCGCCAACGATGGTGGCGGCTCGATCCGTCTGCCGGCTGCGCATTGCGGCCTGTTCGGACTCAAGCCGGGTCGAGGCCGCACGCCGCAAGGGCCGCGTTACGTCGAGCGCATGCACGGCGCGGTGATCGATCACGTACTGACGCGCAGCGTCCGCGACAGCGCGGCGATGCTCGATGCGACGCACGGGACCGAACATGGCGCGCTGTTTCATATCGCGCCGCCGGAGCGACCGTACATCGATGAGCTTGGCCGCGATCCGGGCCGCTTGACGATCGGCTTCTCGGCGCGCTCGCCGATCGGCACGCCGGTCGATGACGAAGCGGTGCAGGCGGTGCGCGATGTCGCGCGTCTGCTCGAATCGCTCGGTCATCATGTCGAGGAAGCCGAACCGCAGCTCGACGGTCTGCAGCTTGGCAAGGACTTCATCACGATGTGGTTCGCGACCTGTGCGGCGACGATGGACGATGTTCGTCGCCGCACCGGCTGCAGCGAGCGCGACTTCGAACTCGATACCCGGGCAATGGCCGCGTTCGGCCGTGCCACGCGCGCCAATACCTACGTCGAAGGCTATCTGCGCTGGAACGAATACGCGCGCCAGCTTGCCGACTTTCACAGCCGCTACGATCTGTTCCTGACGCCGTCGCTGGCGATGCCGCCGGCCCGCGTCGGCGAGATCCGCACGCCGGACTGGCAGCAGCGCGCGCTGCGCGTGTTGCTCGCGCTCGGTCTGGAAGGTCTGCTGCTGAAGACCGATCTGATCGAACAGATGGTCCAGGAAAATCTCAAGTGGGTGCCATTCACGCAGCTCGCGAACCTGACGGGTACGCCGGCGATGTCGGTGCCGACGCACTTGACCACAGCGGGTCTGCCGCTGGGAACGCAATTCGTCGCTGCGCCCGGTGGCGAAGGTCTGTTGCTGCGTCTGGCCGCGCAGATCGAGCAGGCACAGCCGTGGGCGCACCGCCGGCCAATGCTGCATGTCGCCAATCCGTAGGCTCGTTCGCGGAGCGCGTGCATGTACGGTGCGATAAGCGAACATGAGTGGCTGGAGAAATTTGCCGAGCGCATTCCCGAATTGGCGGCGCTGGCGCCGCGTGTGCTCGCGGCCAGTCCGTTCGTTGCGGATGCCTTCGCGCGAATGTTTGCCGACGAGCGCGCGTCGTTTGATGGATTGACGCGTGCCCATGCGCCCGGCGAGCTGATCGCGACGATTGCCGCGGCCAGTGAGAACGAGGACGAGGCGCAGCTGATGCGGCGTCTGCGGCAGACGCGCCGCGCCGAGATGGCGCGCATCGCGGTGCGTGACATCGGCGGTCTGGCGCCGCTCGACGAGACGCTGGGCGATCTGTCCGATCTCGCCGATGCCTGCCTCGGCGCCGCGCTGAGCAATGCCGAGCGCCGCCTGCAGCAACGCTATGGCATGCCGCGCGACGCGGCCGGCAATCCGGTGCGGCCGTTCGTGCTTGGCATGGGCAAGCTCGGCGGCCGCGAGCTGAATTTCTCGTCCGACATCGACCTGATTTTCTGTCACGGCGATGCCGGCGATACCGACGGCGCGCGCCGCATCAGCAACGACGAATACTTCGTGCGACTCGCACAGGACGTGCAGCGCCTGCTTGCGACCGTCACCGAAGACGGTTTTGTCTTTCGCGTCGACCTGATGCTGCGCCCGTTCGGTTCGGCCGGCGCACTGTCGGCGTCGACCGCCGCGCTCGAGGAGTACTACCAGACGCATGGTCGCGAATGGGAACGCTATGCGCTGATCAAGGCGCGGCCGGTCGCCGGTGATCTCGACGCGGGGCGTGCGCTGCTGCGCGCGCTGCGGCCATTCGTCTATCGTCGCTATCTCGATTACGACGCGATCGGCAATCTGCGCGACCTGAAGATGCTGATCGCCGAGGATGTCGCGCGGCGCGGCCAGGAAGACAACATCAAGCTCGGCAGCGGCGGCATCCGCGAGCTCGAGTTCATCGTGCAGTCGTTCCAGCTGGTGCGCGGCGGTGCCGAAAGCGCACTGCGCGATTCACGGCTGCGGCCGGTACTGCGCTATCTCGGCGTAGCCGGACATCTCGATGCGGCGATCGCGCAGCAACTCGACGATGCCTACGTGTTCCTGCGCCGGCTCGAAAACGCGGTGCAGATGTACGCCGACCAGCAGACGCACGCACTGCCGCGGAGCGACGACGCGCGACACGCGCTATGTGCGGCGCTCGCTGTGCCGGACTGGGCGTCGTTGACCGCGAAGCTCGATACCGTGCGGGCGTTCGTGCAACAGCAGTTCGAGAACATCTTCAGCGAGCGCGGCAGCGCCGATGCCGATGCGGCGAGCGACGACAGCAAGCTGGTGCGTGCGCTGTGGTTCGGCATGAGCGACGGCGACGCGGCGCTCGAGGCGCTGCGCGCAGCCGGCTTCGCACAGGAGCCGCAACAAGTCGCTGCCGCGATCGACGAATTGCGCAATGCGCGACTGGTGCGCGCGATGCCGGACAGCGGCGTGCAGAAGATGATCGCGCTGCTGGCGACCCTGCTCGATGCCGCGCGCGATCAGCCGCATCCCGAAGTCGCGCTGTGCCGGGTATTGAGCGTGGTGCAGGCGATCGCTGGCCGCTCCACGTATCTGAGCCTGCTGCACGACAATGCCGAGCCGCGCGTGCAGTTGCTGCGGTTGTGCGCGGCGAGTCCGTGGCTGACGGCGTTCATCGCGCAGTCGCCAGTCCTGCTCGATACGCTGCTCGATCCGCGCGCGCTCTATGAGTTGCCGGGACGTGATGAATTGCACGATGAGCTGTCGCGCCGCACGCTGGAGCTGGCACCCGGCGACACCGAAGGCGGCATGGATCTGCTGCGTCGCTATCAAAAGGAAATGACACTGCGCATCGCGGCCGCCGACCTGTCCGGTGCGCTGCCGCTGGTGCAGGTCAGCGATCGCCTGACCTGGCTCGCCGAGTCGCTGGTCGATGCGGCGCTGACGCGCGCCTGGGACGAGATGCGTGCGCTGTACGGCGAGCCTTTGCGGGGCGACGGCGAACGCGCCGGCTTCGCGGTCATCGCCTACGGCAAGTTCGGCGGCATCGAACTCGGCTACGGTTCGGATCTCGATCTGGTGTTCCTGCACGACTGCGACGCACTCGACGCCGATACCGTCGGCGGCGCGCGCACGATCAATAACGGCGTGTACTACGCACGCCTCGCGCAACGGCTCATCAACTGGCTGGCGACGCAGACGCCGGCCGGCCGCGCGTACGAAATCGACATGGAACTGCGCCCGAACGGGAAATCCGGGATGCTGGTCACCAGCCTCGCCAGCTTCCTTGGCTATCAGCGCGAATCGGCGTGGACCTGGGAACATCAGGCACTGACGCGTGCGCGGGCCGTCGCCGGCAAGGTGCAGATTCGCGATGCGTTCGAGATCGGCCGGCGTGAAATCCTGACGCAGCCGCGCGATGCGCGGAAGCTGCGGCACGACATTGCCGACATGCGCAGCAAGATGCGTAACGAGCTTGATCGCTCCAGCGACGCGCACTGGGATATCAAGCAGGGTAAAGGCGGGTTGATCGACATCGAATTCATCACGCAGTACCTGGTGTTGCGCGATGCGCCTCGGATGCCGGCGCTGGTGACGTACAGCGACAACTGGCGACAGCTCGATGCGCTGGCCGCGGCCGGCAGCATTGCGGCCGGTGATCGTGAGACGCTGATCGGCAGCTACCGGCGCTACCGCGCCCATGTCCATGCGGCGGCGCTGCAGGAAGATCGCGGGCTGGTGCCGGCCGCGGCATTCGTAGCCGAACGGCGCCAGCTTGGCGCATTGTGGGCGGCATATCTGGGTGAGCGCTGATACCGCCGATCGTGTGCAGACCCTGACCGAAAGACCGAGATGCCATGGAGCGCGCCTTGCGCGCGACTTGGGTGCTTCAATCAGCGAGCAGGCGATCGGCGATGCGCAGCGACGCGCGGCCATCGGTGACGCCGATCAACTGTTCGGTGCAGCGCCGTCGTTCGCTGGCGCGTCGCTGCGGCTGTTGCAGTTCGGCGCGGATCGAGGCGCTCAGCTCGCCAGCTTTGGGCACGTGCACGCCGACATTGCGATACGTGTCGATGGTGGTGTCCATGCGGCGTCGATAGCGGAATCGCAGCGGACCACGGTAGCTCCAGCGCAGTTTCAGGAAATCGCACCAGACAATCGGCTTGTCGAGTGCGGCAAATTCGAACAGCGCCGACGATGCTTCGCTGATCATCAGATCGGCGCTGCCCATGTACGGCAACAGCGAGTATGCAGCGAGATCGGCGACGTGGACATTGGCGTGGCGGCCCCAGACGTCCAGCTTGCGGCGCTGCGCCGCGTACTGCTCGCCGGTCAGCGTGAAGAAGTGTGGCTTGATCAACAGATTGAGATCGGTGAGCTGGGCCGGCCAGTCATCAGGCAGGCATTCGATCGAACTCGGGTAGAAGGTTGGCGCGTAGAGCACGGTTGCCCGTTGCGGTTGCAGTCCGAGCGCGGCCAGATCGAGTTTCGGTCCAGTCGCAGGATCACGCAGCAGCGGATCGAGCTTGGCGAAGCCGCTGTCGCAGAACTGCGATTGCGGATGTCGGCGCTGCAGTTCGGCGAGCCGGAACGGACCTTCGACAAAGCGCAGGTCCATGTCGGCAAGCTCGCGGTCGTAATAGCAGCTCTTGATGCCGATGCCGTGATAGAGCAGCGCCGAACGCGTCGTCGTCGGCAGCTCGTCGAGGCTGGCGTAGTGGTTGCCGAAAATGATCCAGTCCGGCTTGAGCTGCCGGTAGTGGCGCAGGCTCACTTCCCGGTTCGCGCACCAGGTCGCCGGCAGTTGCTCGCGCGCGACGACGCCACGCAGCAGTTCGCCATAGATCGGGTCATCGTAGAACACGAAGCTGCAGTCGACGCCGCGCGCGCGCAGTTCGTCGTAGACCGGCAGATATTGCGGCAGGTAGTAGAAGCTGCCGACGTCGAAGCAGATGCGTGCGACGCTCATCGAGTTGCGCTCAGGTCGGCGGATCGAAGCGATAGCCGAAGGTATCGATATCGCGCTGATAGACGCGCGCGACCCGCTCGGCGGTGCGGTCGTCGTAGTACTGACGGTAATCGGATTTGCGCGCCGACTTGCGATGATGCGGCAGCGTCACGCGCGCGATGCCGATGCGGTCGCAGATCAGATTGAAATCGTCCTGCAGCGATTCGTAGCGCCCGATGTGGTCGACGATCAGTTCACCACGCAGATTGGTCAGGTGTTCGATCTGCGGCCAGCGTGTCGTATCGAGATTGTTCGCGTACGGACGCTTGGCATCGAGCTTCATTTCCAGATAGGCATCGAAGCGATCGATACCGCGCAACGCCTCGGGCTTTTCCCGCAGCAAGTGATGGAAACAGCTGACCTGCCAATCCCATGGATTGCGCACGAACGCGAACTTGAACAGCTGCTGGTAGATCTCGTGCGGAATCATTTCCTGTGCGGCGATCGCGCGGCAGTGGCGCGGCAGCTTGGCGGCGATCCGATGGCCGGACAGGTGGTCGAGTCGATGGCAAGGCCACTGAAGGTAGTAGAGCGGGTCACGCCACAGCAGACGCTTGAGCGCTGCGCGCATGCTGGTGCCGCCGGTCTTGGCGATGTGCACGAACAAAAACTGATAGCGGTTGGAGAGCAGCATCCGGTTTTCTCGTCAGTGCTTCGATGCGACGTCAGGACTGACCGCGACGCGCGTGGGTTTCCTTGTGGAAGACTTCGGCCTTTACGGTCGTGGTCGAAATGTTCGGCGTGCGTTCCAGATACCGCACCTCGCAGACATCACGGAATTCATCGAAGCGTCCGCGCCAGTCGTCGCCCATCACCAGCAGGTCGGCACGATGCTCGACGAGGTACTGGCGCTTCAACTCGAGGCTGTCCTCGCGGAACACCTTGCTGACGTGACGGATCGCGCTGACGATGGCCATGCGTTCGTCTTCGTCATAGACCGGATAATGGCCTTTCTTTCCGAAGTTCAACTCGTCCGACGAAACGCCGACGACCAGTTCGCTGCCGAGCGCTGCCGCGCGTTCGAGAATGCGCAGGTGGCCGATGTGGAACAGATCGAAAGTGCCGAAGGTGATGACGCGCATGGGAAGTCCGGCAGTGGCTCAGACGTGATAGTGGCGGTACCACGCGATGAATCGCGCGATGCCGGTTTCCAGCGGCGTGCTCGGAGCGAAGCCGACGGCGTCGGTCAGCGCATCGATGTCGGCAAAGGTGCGCGCGACGTCACCCGGCTGCATCGGCTTGAAATCACGCCGTGCTTTTTGACCGAGCTCGTGCTCGAGGATTTCGATCATGCGCAGCAATTGCACCGGATTGTTGTTGCCGATGTTGTAGATGCGAAACGGTGCCGATGACGAGCCCGGATCGGGATGTGCCGGCGACCAGTCGGGATTCGGCTGGGCGATCCGGTCATTGACCCGGACGACGCCTTCGACGATGTCGTCGATATACGTGAAGTCGCGTTCCATCTGACCGTTGTTGAAGATCGGGATCGGCCGGCCCTCGAGGATCGCCTTGGTGAAAATGAACATCGCCATGTCCGGCCGCCCCCAGGGTCCATAGACGGTGAAGAAGCGCAAGCCGGTGGTCGGCAGCCGGTACAGATGGCTATAGGTATGCGCCATCAACTCGTTGGCTTTCTTGCTCGCGGCGTAAAGGCTGATCGGATGATCGACGTTGTGATGGACCGAGAACGGCATCTCGCTGTTGAGCCCGTACACCGAACTCGATGACGCGTAGGTCAGATGCTCGACGCCGTGGTGGCGGCAGCCTTCGAGAATGTTGGTGAAGCCGACCAGATTGCTGTCGACATAGGCGTGCGGGTTGACCAGCGAATAGCGCACACCGGCTTGCGCGGCGAGGTGGATCACGCGCTCGAAGCGCTCTTTCGCGAACAGCGTCGCCATGCCGTCGCGATCGGCGAGATCGAGCTTGACGAAGCGGAAGCCCGGCTTGCCTTCGAATTGCGCAAGACGCGCGTGCTTGAGGCGCACGTCGTAGTAGTCGTTGACGATGTCGAGGCCGACGACCTCGTCACCGCGAGCAAGCAGGCGCTGTGCGGTATGAAAGCCGATGAATCCGGCGCAGCCGGTGACGAGGATTTTCATGGAATCTACAAGCTCCAGCCAATGCGTGAGGAGGACAACACTTGCCGATCGAGCGCTGACTTGAGGTCGGCCAGCACGCCGCCTTCGACCAGCCGCGCGTCCCAGTCGCCCGGCGCGGCATCGAGATACGCCGCGTGCGGTACTGCGAGCACCAGGCCGTGAAGTTCGGTAAACGATGTCAGTGGCGAAAGCGTCAGGCCATATTCGTGCTGCGCGTCGGCGGCATCGGCAAGCGGATCGTGGATCAGCGGTTCGATGCCGAAGCTGCGCAGCTCGGCGACGATGTCCGGCACGCGCGAATTGCGCAGGTCCGGCACGTTTTCCTTGAACGTCAGGCCGAGGATGCCCACGCGCGCGCCCTTGATCGGCAACCCCTGCGCAATCATCGTCTTCACCAACCGTTGCGCGCAGTACGCGCCCATGCCGTCGTTGATGTGACGGCCGGCAAGAATGACCTGCGGATGCAGGCCGAGCGCCTCGGCCTTGTGCGTCAGATAGTACGGATCGACGCCGATGCAGTGGCCACCGACCAGACCCGGCGTGAAACGCAGGAAATTCCACTTGGTGCCGGCGGCGTCGAGTACGTCGCGCGTGCGAATGCCGATGCGCTCGAAGATCAGCGCGAGTTCGTTCATCAGCGCGATATTGAGATCGCGCTGCGTGTTCTCGATGACCTTGGCGGCCTCGGCGACCTTGATCGATGGCGCGCGGTGGATGCCGGCGTCGACGATCGCACCATAAGCGTCGGCAACGCGGTCCAGTGTTTCCGCGCTATCGCCAGACACTACCTTGACGATCTTGCGCAGCGTACGTTCGCGATCGCCCGGATTGATGCGCTCCGGCGAATACGCGAGATGGAAATCGGCGCCGTGTTTG
The DNA here is from genome assembly GCA_036570585.1 of Solimonas sp. Classification (GTDB taxonomy): domain Bacteria; phylum Pseudomonadota; class Gammaproteobacteria; order Nevskiales; family Nevskiaceae; genus Solimonas. Next base: position 10,873 of record DATCXY010000043.1, read on the forward strand.
AGGCCGGAGACCTGTTCCAGCAACGGCCCGCAGATGTCTTCGGTGACGCCCGGATAGACCGTGCTCTCGAAGCAGACGATCGCATTTTGTCCGGCATGTAGCGCTCGGCCGATGGTTTCGCAGGCGCGACGGATCGGCGTCAGATCCGGCTGCCGCGCATCGTCGATCGGCGTCGGCACGGTGACGACATACAGACTGGCGCCGGTGATCTCGGCCGGGTCGAGCGTGCAGTGCAGTGGACTGGCGTGCAGTGTCGCGGCATCGACTTCGCCGGTTGCGTCATGACCGCTCTGCAGGCCGTCGATGCGCTGCCGAGAAACATCAAAGCCGATCGTGCCGGGAAAAGCTTCGGCAAACGCCAGCGCGACCGGCAGGCCGACATAGCCGAGGCCGATTACGACGATCTTTTCATTACGCATGGCGTCTTCAGTTCCGCATCCGTTCGATACGCTGGCTTGCTGCTTTCCAGCGCGCCGTGCCGTCAATGTCGGCTCGGCGCATGGCCTGGCCCTCGGGTTTCGCTTCGTTGGCGCGATGCATCGTCATCAGCGCAACGCGATCAACTTGGTGATACATCAGGATGCCGATGCCGGCCATGCACAAATTGTAGTGATTCAGGCGTGGGGCGGGCGCATTTTGCCGAGCAGTTCCTGATAGACCGCGAGATTGCCCTCAACCATCGCGTCGACTGAAAACTCGTCGGCGATCAGGCGCCGACCGGCCGCACCGAGCGCCGAGCGCCGGGCATCGTCGTTTGCGAGCGCGATGATCGCGTCGGCGAGCGGGGCGACCTCGTGCGGTGGCACCAGCACGCCATTGACGCCGTCGCGCACTGCCTCGGGAATGCCGCCGGCCTTCGATGCGACGATCGCCACGCCGTTCGCGGAAGCTTGCAGCAGCGACACGCCCAGGCCTTCGGCAAATGCCGGGTGGATCAGCAGATCGAGGCCTTCAAGCAGTTTCGGCAGGTCTTCGCGGTAGCCGGCGAGTTGCACGTGCGCGCCCAGATTCCGCGCAGCGATGGTCGTCGACAGCTCGTCATGCAGACTTCCCTTGCCGAAGAACAGCACCTGCAGCTTCGGGATTTCCGCAAGCAGGCGCGGCATCGCGTCGAGCAATACCGAATGACCCTTGCGGCGGATCAGCTGTGCGACGACCGCGATCACGAACGCATCGGCGGGTAGGCCGAATTCGATGCGCAGTTGTTCACGCGTCAGCGGTGTGATCGCTTCGGGCGTGAACGCACTGCGGACGACGCGAACTTTCTCTGCCGGCACGCCGCTATCCTGCAGGACCTCACCAATGCAGGCGGAGATCGCGACGATGCGATCGTAGAGTTTGTACTTGAAGCGCGTGATGGCGGGCGATTCGTGATGATCGTTGCGGCGCGAATAGATAATCGGCACGCCGTGCAGGCGACCCGCAATCGCGCCGAGAATTTCCGGGCCGCGGCGGCTGTGCAGATGCAGCAGATCGGGCCGCTCTTCGCGCAGCAGGCGCCGCAGACGAAAGATCAGTGGCAGATCGAGATCGCCCGCCATCGGAATCGGGCGCAACCGGACCGGCAGTTCGCCCATGCGCCGCGCGGTCAGCGAGTGCTCGGGGCAGACCACCACATTGTCGATGCCGCGACGCGCCAGGCCTTCGATCAGAAACGCGACCTGGCGGGCGCCGCCGTAGAAATTCTCGCCGGCTTCGACGTGCATCACTTTGAGCATGGCGGGGTCGCAGGCTGCGGATCGGGAAGGGCGGATCATTATACTGGGCGCCCCCGGGCATCACGGCGCCAACATGAAGCCGATCATCTCCATCGCCGTTCATGACTGGCACGCGCCGGTCAGCTCCGAGCTGGCGACGCACGCGCTCGACGCGCTTGAAGCCGGCAGCGTGCTGCGGCTGCCGCTGCCATTCACGCTCAGTGCTGACGAGCAGTCATTGCTGTCGCCCGAATTGCTGAGCGGTGCGCGCAAGAACATCAGCTACAACCCGACCAACGCGCGTCTGCAGGGTGCCGACGGCGACGCCGCGCTCGAGGCGCGGCTCAAGGGGTTCCTGATGCGCTACCACGCGTCGGCGCGCGCGTTAATCGGACAGTTGTTCGCGCCGTATCGCGGCCATCTGATCGACGGTCGCGCCAGCTACCGGCCGGCCGAGATCGCCGGTCGCATTCCCAAGTCGTGGCGCCACGATGACACGCGCCTGCACGTCGACGCGTTTCCGGCAACGCCGGTGCACGGCCGGCGCCTGCTGCGCGTGTTCAACAACATCAATCCGCATGGCGAGCCGCGGCGTTGGCAGGTCGGTGAACCGTTTGCCGAAGTCGCCGCACGCTTCCAGCCGCGCGCCCCGCAGCCGAGTGCGCTGAAGACGCGACTGATGGCGATGACCCAGATCACCAAGTCGAAACGCAGCGCCTACGATCACTACATGCTGCACCTGCATGACGGCATGAAAGCCGACCTCGACTATCAGGCGCAGGTCGCCAAGACACCCGTCGAGTTCGCGCCCGGCGAAACCTGGATCGTCTATTCCGACCAGGTTTCACACGCGGTGCTGGCGGGCCGCTACATGCTGGAGCAGACGTTCTACGTGC
>DATCXY010000044.1:0-5276 GCA_036570585.1 Solimonas sp.
GCGCAACCGCCCCCGAATGGCGCACGCCATAAACGAGATGAGTGATTTTCGACCGTCGATGACGAATATCGTAACCGCGCACAGCAGCCCGAAGCTCGCGCCACCCGGGGCATTCAGCACGCTGAACGAAGCCCTGGATCATGCTGCGCGCAGCGAAAACGGCATGAATTTCCACTCGGGCAAGGGCGAGCTGCTGGAGGCTCTGCCGTACCGGCAGTTGCGCAATGAGGCAATGTCGCTGGCCCGGCATCTGCTGGCGAGCGGCGTCAAACCCGGTGATCGCGTCGGTGTGATTGCGGAAACCGATGGCGACTTCGCGCGCGCGTTTTTCGCCTGCCAATACGCTGCGCTGGTTCCCGCGCCGCTGCCGCTGCCGGCCGCATTGGGTGGCCGTACGCAGTATTTGGAGCATATCCACGGCATGCTCGCGAGCATCGGCAGCCGCGCGCTGCTGGCACCACCGACGCTGATCGACTGGCTGGACCAGACCTGCGCGGATCTGTCGTTGTGCTTCGGCGGAACACTGGCACAGCTGCGTGCGCTGCCAACCGTCGAGGGCACACTGCCGCACGTCGATACCGATGCGCTCGCCTATCTGCAGTTCTCGTCCGGCAGCACGCGCTTCCCGCAAGGCGTCGCGGTCACGCATCGCGCCGTGCTCGCGAATATTGATGCGATTGCACGACATGGCCTGATGATCGGCCCCGACGATCGCTGCGTGTCGTGGCTGCCGTTCTATCACGACATGGGCCTGGTCGGCTTTCTGCTGACACCGCTGTGTTGCGCGATCCCGGTCGACTACATCGCTACCCGCGAGTTCGCGCGCCGGCCGCTGACCTGGCTGCAACTGATCAGCCGCAATCGCGGCACGCTGTCGTACAGCCCGAGCTTCGGCTACGAACTGTGCGCGCGTCGCGTCGAGAACGGCGCACCGGCCGGCCTCGATCTGTCGAGCTGGCGCGCCGCCGGGATCGGCGGCGACATGGTTCGCCCTGCCCCCCTGCATGCGTTCGCCGAGCGTTTTGCGGATAGCGGCTTTCGTGCGGACGCCTTCGTGCCAAGCTACGGGATGGCCGAAGCGGCGCTGGCGCTGTCGTTCTCGCCGGCCGCGCGGCTTTTACGGGTCGATACGCTCGATATTGACGCGCTCGAACGCCATGATCGCGCCGACCTCGCCGTCGCGAACTCCGACCGCAGCCGCAGTTTCGTGTTCTGCGGGCCAATCCTGCCCGGCCACGAGGTCGAAATTCGCGACCATGCTGGCGCGTTGTTGGGCGAACGGCAGATCGGCCACATTCACGTTCGCGGCCCGAGCCTGATGAAGGAGTATTTCGCGCAGCCCGCCGAGACCGCGCGGGTGATGCTTGCCGACGGCTGGATGGATACCGGTGATCTCGGCTATCTCGCCGACGGCGAGATCGTCATCACCGGCCGCGCCAAGGATCTGATCATCGTCAACGGCCGCAACATCCTGCCGCAGGATCTGGAATGGACCGCCGAAGGCGAAGTCGCCGCGCTGCGCAGCGGCGATGTCGCGGCCTTTTCCGTGCACGACGACAATGGCGAACGCGTCGTGGTGCTGTTCGAGTGTCGCAGCAACGACCCGCAGCTGCGCGAGACGATCGGCGCCGAAGTCGCCGGCGTCTTGCGGGCCCGCCACGGCGTTCATGCCGACGTGATCGCCGTACCGCCGCGCGCGTTGCCACAGACGTCTTCCGGCAAATTGAGTCGCGCCCGCGCACGTCAGCTTTATCTCAAAGGTGCATTCGAGAGCGTGCGTGCCGCCTGAGCCGGGCGCGGTAGCAGATGCTCCGGTCGTCGCCATCACCGGCGCGACCGGTTTCATCGGTCGCCATCTGGTGCGAGCGCTTGCCGCCGCCGGCTGGCAAGTGCGGATCCTGATCCGTCGCGATCCAGCCGGTATGGACTGGCGTGATCTGCAGATCCAGGCCGTGACCGGCGACCTGCGCGATGCCGGCGCAAGGCGTCAGTTGCTGGCGGGTGCGCAGGCAGTGGTACATCTGGCGGGCCTGATCAAAGCGCCAGATGCGCAGGCCTTCATGGCGATCAACCGCGACGCCACCCGCGCGCTTGCGCAAAGCATCCGCGACCACGCCCCTGAAGCGACCACGTTCTGCATCTCGAGTCTTGCCGCCCGCGAACCGGCACTTTCTGCGTATGCACGCAGCAAACGCGCCGGCGAAGACGCGCTGCGACAGATCCTGGGCACGCGCGCCGACATTCTGCGCCCCGCTGCGGTTTATGGACCGGGCGACCGTGAAACCCTGATCTTCTTCCAGCTGGCACGCCTTGCGCGCGTCCCGCTGCTCGGCAACGAGCGCGCGCGGATCAGCGTCATTCAGGTCGAGGACCTTTGCGCGGCCATCGTTTCGGCCTTGCGCAATGGGCCGAGTGGCGCGGTCCGCACCGTCTGTGACCGGCGACCCGACGGCTATACCTGGCGTGAACTCATGCAAGCGGCTGCAGCCGCTGTCGGGCGTTCCGATGCGCGGTTTTTCCGGGTACCGGGCGCCGTCCTGCGCAGCCTTGCGTGGATCGGCGATGCCGGCCATCAGTTTGGCGGGCACAACATGCTGGGGTCGGAAAAGCTGCGGGAGTTGCGGTTCGAAGATTGGTCGGTGCCTCCGGATCAGCAATTCAATGCTCCGCAATGGGTGCCACGCTTCGATCTGCCCAGCGGCTTCGCGCACGCAGCGGCCTGGTACCGTGAGTCAGGCTGGTTGGCCATTTGACAGCTCGCAGTCAGAATTCAAAACTGTCTGTCGCAATGCCCATGACGGTTTCATTGCATATTTCTCATCTGTTCCCTAATATTTAACAACGACTTACTCGCGAATCTCCGGCCCCTTCCCCCAAACCGCCCGCAACTGCAACCGCGGTCCGGTGCCGAAGTACCCGTGACACACCGATCGATGGGCCTTAGATGCAGATTTCCGAGATACGCGAACAGATCATCGCTGGCCTCAGTCAGGCCCGACCCGATGTGCAGAATATCGGCGGCCAGACGCGCATCGTCCAGGATCTGGAACTCGATTCCGTCGCAGTCATGGATTTCATCCTATCGGTCGAAGATCGCTTCGACATTTCGATCCCGCTCGATCGCGTTGCCGACATCGTCACCGTTGACGATCTCGTGCACGTCGTCGAACGCTTGGGTAACGCGGAACGCGCATGAGCATTTTCGACAAGTTTGATCATCTCCGGCATACGTATGAGAGCTTCGGCAGCGGCTCGCATAATCCGTTTACCGTCAGCTTCGATCGTATTGAATCGGCGACCGAAGGTGTCATCAACGGTCGGCGCGTCATCCTGCTCGGCACCAACAATTATCTCGGCCTGACCTTCGATCCGCACAGCATCGAAGAAGCGGTGCGCGCGGTACAGACGCTCGGCACCGGCACCACCGGCTCGCGCGTCGCCAACGGCAGCTATGCCGGTCACGGCGCACTGGAAAGCGATCTCGCCAAGTTCTTCCGTCGCCGTCACTGCATGGTGTTCAGCACCGGCTATCAGGCCAATCTCGGCATGTTGTCGACGATCGTCGGTCGTGGCGACCACCTGATTCTCGATTCCGACAGTCACGCCAGCATCTACGATGGTGCGCGTCTGGGGCACGCCGAGGTCATCCGCTTCCGGCATAGCGACCCGGATGACTTGTACAAGCGTCTGCGTCGCCTGAAGGATGCACCAGGCAGCAAGCTGATCGTCGCCGAAGGCATTTATTCGATGCTGGGCGATGTTGCCCCGCTGCGCGAAATTGCCGCCATCAAACGCGAGATGGGCGCCTATCTGATGGTCGATGAGGCCCACTCGATGGGCGTCCTCGGCGAGCACGGCCGCGGCCTCGCCGAAGCCACTGGCGTCGAAGCCGATGTCGACTTCATCGTCGGCACCTTCTCCAAGAGTCTCGGCAGCGTCGGCGGTTTCTGCGTCTCCGATCTCGACGGTTTCGATGTGCTGCGTGTTGCATGCCGTCCATACATGTTCACGGCCTCACTGCCGCCATCGATCATCGCCTCGACGCGCAGCGCCTTGCAGCGCCTGGATAACGACAAGCATCTGCGCACGCAATTGATGGACAACGCCAAACAGCTGCACAACGGCCTGCATGATCTGGGGCTCGAAGTAGGCCCGCATATCAGCCCGGTCGTCTCGGTGGCACTCGACGAGCCGGAAGTCGCCGTGCGTTTCTGGAGTGCACTGGTCGAAGGTGGCATTTACCTCAACCTCGCACTGCCGCCAGCAACCCCGTCGAGCCGGCCGCTGCTGCGTGCCAGCGTCAGCGCCGCACACAGCCCGGCGCAGATCCAGAAAGCGGTCGAGTTGTTCGCCAAGATCGCGTACGAGCTTGGCGTCCTGCGCTCAGAACCGGCGCCCCGTCTGCACTCTCTCGCCGCCAACGCGGCCTGAACGAACGCCCGTTGCACGCGGTTGCCTCCCAAAAGCGAGGCGGCAGAAGCGTGAGCGATGGCGCCATCGTTGTCGCTCATGTTCCGGGCATAGTGCTTGCTGGACACCTTGCCCCAACAAAATCATCATCAGAGTCCAAAGCGCTTTGTCTGACCCACCAGGGCCAACGACATTTTCCCGAAAGTCATTCGCGCTCAACGACAGCTTAGCTCCAAGAAGTACGAAGCAACGCATTCAACTGCAAGCCTCTGTCTTCTTGCACGGAAACCTTATGCAAGCTTATTGGTACGACGAGCGTCATCAGAAAACAGTCTATTCGGCCGAGACGATACTTTCGCTGCTGCTGCCCTGCTTGCCGCCAGTGCGTTCAGCAGTCGATCTCGGCTGTGGCGTCGGCACCTGGCTATCGGTGCTGCAGGCGCGCGGTGCGCAGGAAGTACTCGGCTTCGATGGCGACTGGGTCGACCGCCAGCTGCTGGTCATTCCGCAGGACTGCTTTCGCAAGACGGACCTGAGTCGTCTGGAGTCATCGGGTCGACGCTTCGATCTCGCGATCTCCCTCGAAGTGGCCGAACACCTGCCGGCCGCTCGCGCCGAGACGTTCGTGCAGACGCTGACCTCGTTATCGGACTTTGTGCTGTTTTCGGCGGCGATTCCGGGACAGGGCGGGCGTAACCACGTCAACGAGCAATGGCCTGACTACTGGGTCGAGCACTTTGCACGCGAGAATTACGAGGTTCATGACTTCATCCGCGCGCAGATCTGGGATGACGCAGGCATTCCGTACTGGTACCGGCAGAATGTTCTGCTTTTTGTGCGGCGCGAGCGTGCCAGCGAACTGTGCT
>DATCXY010000045.1:0-16667 GCA_036570585.1 Solimonas sp.
CCCGCCGCGGCCGCAAAACCGACCGTGGCCACAACGCCAGCGTCGGCCGCCGCACCGAAGAGTGACGCTGGCGTCGCCCGTGACGCCGCGGCGCTGGCACAGGTGCAGGCTTGGGCCAAAGCCTGGGCCAGTCAGGATGTCGATGCGTATCTGGCGATGTACGCCACCGATTTCACGCCCGAAGGCGGCATCTCGCGCGAAACCTGGGTCGCCCAGCGTCGTGACCGCATCAGCACGCCGAAAAAGATCTCCGTGCGCGTGATCGATCCGAAGACCAGCGATATCGAAGACGGCGCGGTGCGCGTCAGCTTCAGTCAAGCCTATGAATCGGACTCGTTCTCCGACACCGTCAACAAGGTGATCGAACTGGTACCGGTCAATGGCAGCTGGAAGATTGTTCGTGAATACACTCGCTGAGCGAATCCGGCGGTCTTAGCGTCGATCCTTTTTCTGCAGGAGCGCGGTTCTTCCTGATGCATGTGTTCTCCCTCGCCCGGCAGGCGCTGTTCGCCGCCGGGCTTTTCACGTTTGCGGCCCCGGTCGCCGCGTCCTCGCCGGAACAGCAATTCGGCGCGGTTGCCGATCTGCTGTCGGCCGGCAAGGCCGACGACGCCATGCAGACGCTGGCGCAACTCAACGCGCAGTCACCGGACTTCCATCTGGGTCGGCAGTTTTACGACGAGCTGAAGGCCCGCCTTGCCGCCGACACGCAGCCGCCGCTGGCGGGCCTCGCCGATGAAGCACGCCTGCGTCTGGCCAGTGAACGTGCAGTGCCCGAAGCGGGCACGATGCCGGATTCGGTGCTGCGTCTGGCCGCCAGTTACAAGCATTTGATCGTCGTCGACCTGCCCCGCGCACGTCTGTACGTGCTCGGCAACGAAGGTGGTCATCTCAAGCTGCTCAGCCACCACTACGCGGCAATGGGCAAGAACGGTTGGGGCAAGCAAAGCGCCGGCGACAACCGCACGCCGGTCGGCATTTATCACATCACCAGCTGGATCGATGGCAGCAAGTTGCCCCCGTTCTACGGGGCCGGCGCGTTTCCGCTGAACTATCCGAATCTCTGGGACCAGTTCAAGCGACGCACCGGCTACGGCATCTGGCTGCATGGCGTGCCTGTCGGCACCGACACGCGGCCACCGCGCTCGAGCGAAGGCTGCGTGACGATGTCGAATGCGGAGATCCTGGCACTCAAGCCCTACGTCGAACTCGGGCAGACGCCGGTGCTGCTCAGCGACGCGCTGCGCTGGGAAGATCCCGCACAAATGCAGAAGGATCGCGAAGCGTTCATGGCGCGGATCGAGAAATGGCGCGCTGCGTGGTCGTCAAAGGAGACCGCCGCGTACCTCGACTTCTACGGCCCCGAATTCACGACCGAGGGGATGAACCGCAAGGCGTTCGTCAACCACAAGGAACGCGTCAACGCGCAGAAGAAGTTCATCGACGTGAAGCTCAGCGATATCAGCCTGTATCGCTATCCCGGCAGCGACGATCAATTGATGCTCGCAGAATTCACGCAGCATTATCGTTCGGACAACTACAAGCTCGACTCGCGCAAGCAGCAGTTCTGGAAGCGCGACGGCAACGGCGAGTGGAAGATTTTCCGCGAAGAGAGCCGCTGACGCTACGCGTCAGGCACGCTCTGCATCGGTTCAATCGTCATTGCGCGCGCTGCGCAGCAGTCCAGTTGCGCGGCGGGATCGGGCAGTGTCGCTGGATTGCTTCGTCGCCTTGCTCCGCACAATGACAAACCTGTGCAGGAGAATCCCCAAGGCCGTCATCAGTCACTTTCCCAGGATTTCTCGGTGAGCCGCAGATAGATCGGCGCTTCCTTCGGCAGATTCCCTTCCAGCCACGACAGCATGTCGCCCCAGACGCGCTGTGCCTGGGCCGGCGTCGGCATGATGCCGGCGTGCGGCAACTCAAGCGTGATCACCGGCAGGCCGAGGTTGACGCCGGCGTAGTTGCCGAGTGAACCCGGATAGGTGCCGAGCTGATGCAGGTGCAGATAACCGAAGCGAGTCGGCGGCTCATCCGGGCCGTCGTAATCGAGCACGCCATACGGCGCGTGCACCGAGACGATGGCGTCCGGTTGAAAGTCTTCGATCTGTTGCAGCAGCCAGCGCGTCTCCGGCTCCGACAACGCGGACGGTCCCGGATAGCGGCGCGGATCGCGGCGCGTGCGTTGCTCCCAGTACGCCATGGCGTCCGCTTTCCAGTCCGGCGTCGGGAAATTGCGGTTGAGATCGACGCCGCGCGCATTCATTCGTGTTGCCGGCTGCCTGAGCAGGCCGTCCGGATTGGCGCACGGGATCACACGCCAGTAGAACGGCTGAAAGCGTTCGTTCTGCAGCCGATTCATCCACTGAAACACCACACTGACAGCGGAGAATTCATCGCCGTGGATACCGCCGAGCAAGAGCACACGGCGTGGCGGTGCGCGACGCGATCGCGGCAAATAGTCTCGGTACAGCAAGGGCTGACCGTTGACGCTGGACGCGTCCGTGATCTGCAGACCGGACTGCAGACAGGTTTGCACATCGACACTACCGAGACGTTCGCCGAGCGCGTGGCAGGCATCGCTGACGCCGGCCAGCGGCATCGCGTGCGCGCCGCCGGCAACCACAACAAAAAGCCCGGCAAGAAGCCGGGCCGGCAGCCATATCGGTGACCGCCTATTTCTTGCTGCCACGTTCCTTGCGGACCTTGTCGACGAGGAAGTTGATGGCGTCCACGGTCTGCTCCAGGCCGCCCGTCATTGCCGGACCGGTCGCATACTTTCCGCCGACGACGATGGTCGGCACGCTGTAGATGCCGTAGCTGCGCGACAGTGCTTCGGCCTTGCGCACCTGCGCATCAACGACGAAGCCGTTGAACGTGCCACTGAACTTGTCGGCTTCGATGCCCGCATCCTTCTTGAACAGCGCCGCGATCTGCGCCTCCGAGTTCAGCGGATTGCCGTCCTTGTGGATCGCATCGAACAATGCCACGTGCATGGTGTCGAACACGCCGAGCGCCATCGCGGTATAGAACGCGCGCGAATGCAGCAAACCTTGCGGATGGCCGAGCGAGTTCGGATAGCGCACGAAATCGACGTCCGCCGGCTTGCTCTTCACCCAGGCGCGCAGGTCTGGATCGAAGGCGTAGCAGTGCGGGCAGCCGTACCAGAAGAACTCGGCAACCTCGACGCGCGACTTGTCGGCCGGTACCTGCACTTCGCTGACTTTCTTGTACTGCTTGCCCTCTTCAAACTTTGCCGGCGCGTCCGACGCCGAACATGCGAAAGCGGACAGCGTCAGGGCAGCGGCGATCAGGCCGTGAAGTGCATTGCGCATGAACATTCCTGAGAAGAGGCCTTACTGCAGCCCGTTGACGTAGGACGCGAGTGCGGCGATTTCTTCATCACTGAGCTTGGCGGCGACTTCCGCCATGATCTTGTGCGTGCCATCCGGGAGTGCCGACTTGCTGTCGTCACGATACATCTTGAGGCGGCTGGCAACATAAACCGAATGCTGGCCGCCAATGCGCGGGAACGCGGCAGGCGAGACGCCGGCGCCCGTCGGGCCGTGGCAGGCGGCGCAGGCCGGCAGGCCACGCGATGCATCACCGGAGCGGAACAGCTTTTGTGCAACCGGCACCGCATCAACACTGGCGACGCCCGGCGACGCCGGCTGCGCGGCAAAGTACGCGGCGAGATTGGCGATGTCTTCGTCCGACAGTCCCGCAGCCTGCGGCTGCATCAGCGGATTCTTGCGCTCGCCGGACTTGAAGCGATGCAGCTGCTCGCTGACGTAGTGCGCGCTCTGTCCGGCCAGCTTCGGCCATTCCGGATTGGCGCTGTTGCCGCCGGGGCCGTGACAGGCCGTGCAGGTAGCGGCCTTGGCGGCACCCGCCTCGACGCTGCCGTGCGTGAACGGATCTTGGGTGGTTCCTTCCGCGGCGAAGGCCAGCGTGGGGGCGGACACGCACAGAATGGCAGCGAGCAAAACGCGCTTCATGCGACAAACTCCCGAAAGCGATACGCGCGCGTTGCCGGTCACCGGCGCCCGACGCGATAAGTGGACAAAACGAAAAGCCGGTCGATTCTACAGGTTCCTCCATGCGGATTTCACGTCCGGCGCGATGGTGGTCGACCATGCGCGTTATGCTCGCGCCATTCTCCAGCCGTGAACATCGATGCGCCCCACCAGCAAGAGCAGCCATTCCGCACAGGGCGACCGCGGCATCCCGAATCCGTTCGTCGGGGCCGAGTTCCTGATGTCGTGCGCGAAGATCACGCAGCTGCCGGCCGATGGCCTGCCGGAAATCACTTTCGCCGGGCGCTCCAACGCCGGCAAGTCGAGTGCGATGAACGCGCTGTGCGGACAAAAGCAGCTCGCGCGCGTCAGCAAGACGCCGGGTCGCACGCAGCTGATCAACATGTTCAATGTGCCGAATGGCCGCTTCGTCGATCTGCCCGGGTACGGCTTTGCCAAGGTGCCGAAGGACGTCAGCCAGGCTTGGGGACGACTGATCGGCGACTACCTGCAAGGTCGTGCCAATCTGCGCGCCGTCGTGCAGATCATGGACATCCGCCATCCGCTGACGGACTTCGACGTGCAGATGCTCGAATGGGCCGCGCATCGCGGCCTGCGTTGTCTCGTGTTGCTGACCAAGGCCGACAAGCTGCGTTTCGGTGCGGCCAAAACCGCGCTGCTGCAAGTGCAGCAAGCGCTCGTCGAGCTGCCTGACTGCCAGACGCTGCTGTTCTCGTCGACTTCCAAGCAGGGCCTGGAAGAAGCACGGACGCTGCTGCAGCAATGGCTGGTTGCCGGTATCGACGCGGACTGAAGATACTCGGCATCCCGGCGGGGAAAACCCGGGAATCTCCCCATTGCTGGCGCCATGCCGAGCTCGCAAGCTGCATCACTGCGGGTCCGGATCGTCGACGAGCTTGTGCACCATCAGATGTGTAAATTCGCGAAGTGCTGGTGATATTCGCCATCTCCGGCCGGATGCCGTTTCGCAAGACAGCGCACAAGAGGCTGATATAGAAAGATAATTTGAAACCCCAGAAAACGGCATCAACTGTGCTCGTGATTCCCGCATCCAAACTGACGTCCCCGCGCATCCAATATTTCAGACTTGAACGCTTCTCTGCCATGACCCTCAGGACTCGTCCCCTCACCTGGCTGTCGCCAGCGATCTTCGTTGTGTTCTGCACCGCCTGCGCGGTCGGCCCGGATTACCACGCGCCCGCCGATGAAGGCGATCTCGCCGGCGTGCCGAGCAGCTGGCACGCACGCTTGCCGCATGGCGGCACGGTGTCGGCGCTCGCGCAGTGGTGGCGGCAGTTCGACGATCCGCTGTTGACCGAACTGGTCGAGACTGCGGAAGTTCGCCATCCGAGCATCGACGCCGCGGTCGGCGCCGTGCGCGAAGCGCGCGCCGCCGTCATGAGTTCACGCGGTGGTCTGTTGCCGAATCTAGGCGCGCGCGGTGCGATGACGCGCAGTTCCGGTGCCAGCGATACCGCCGGCAGCGATTCGCCCGCGTACACCTTGCTCAACGGCTCGCTCGACGCGAGCTGGGAACTCGATCTGTTCGGTGGCGCCCGTCGCGGCCTGGAGGCGAGTCAGGCACGGCTGCAGGCCGCACAGGCCAGCTGGGACGAAGCGCGCGTCACGCTCGCCGCGGAAGTGGCCGACGCTTACGTGCAGCGTCGCTACTGCGAGCATCTGTTGGTGCTGTATCAGGACACGCTGGATTCGCGCCGCGAAACCGAACGTCTGACCTCGCTGAAGCTGAACGCCGGATTCGTTGCGCCCGCCGATGAGGCGCAAGCACGTGCCGGCAGCTACGACAGCGAAAACCAGCTGATCGCCCAGCAGGGCATCTGCCAGCAGAATCTGAACCGTCTCGCGCAACTCAGCGCGATGCCGTCGGCCGAACTCGAAACCAAGCTCGCCGACACACCCGACGCGGGTATCGCGCATGGCGACGACACCCAGGCCACCGCCTATCGTTCGGCGATTCCGGTGCCACTGCAGCCGGCGGTCCCCGCGGTACCCGCGGCGATCCTGTCGCAGCGACCGGACGTGATGGCCGACGAGCGCGCGCTGGCTGCCGCCAGCGCCGAGATCGGCGTCGCCGTCGCCAGCCGGCTGCCGTCGCTGAGTCTCAGCGGCATGATCGGCATCAACCGCGTCGTGCATGGCGGCGATTCCACGCAGAGCTGGTCGTGGGGGCCGTCGATCAGCCTGCCGCTGTTCGAAGGCGGCGCCGGCCGTGCGCGCGTCGAAACCGCACGCGCACGCTACGACCGGGCGCTGGCGCAATATCACGGCCAAGTCCTGGTCGCGGTACAGGAAGTCGAGGATGCGCTGACGCGTGTCGATGCATCGGTCCGGCGCGCGAACGCGGCGCGCGAGTCGGAGCGCAATTACAGCGTGCTGCTCGAATCACAGGAAAATCGCTACAAGCTTGGCGAGACCTCATTGCTCGATCTTGAAGAAAGCCGGCGCCTGACGCTGGCCAGCCGGGAGTCGCTGGCCGCCGTGCAGCTGGAAATCAGCCAGTCGTGGATTGCCCTGTACAAGGCGGCCGGCGGCGGCTGGAACGATCCGGCGCATGCATCACAAACTTCCACTCCGCCCGGCAATCCGCCCGCGGCATCGCAATCCCCAGCAGGAGCCGGCGCATGAGCCTGGTCTTTTCCCGTGATCGTCGTTCTCTGGCCTACGTCGCCGTGTCGCTGGTCACGCTGGCAAGCCTCGCCGGCTGCAAGGAGAAGGACAACACGCCGGCCGCACCCAAGCCGGTGATGGCGGTGCAAGTGGTCTCGCCGCAGCCGCACCAATGGGCGCAGAAGCTGGTCGCCAGCGGCAATGTGCAGCCCTGGCAGGAAGCGGTGGTCGGGGCAGAAGTCGGTGGCGCGCGATTGCTGGAAGTGAAGGTCAATGTCGGCGACGTCGTTCGCAAGGGCGACGTGCTCGCCCGCCTCGATCCGGCCACGCTGCGCGCGCAGGCGGCGCAGCAGGACGCCGAGGTCGCACAGGCGGAGGCCAAGCTCGCCAAGGCACGTGCCGATGCCAGGCGCGCAGAACTGCTCGACCAGACCGGTTCGATCAGCCAGCAGGACATCGAGCAGTACCGCACCGCTGCGGTCACCGCCGAAGCGCAGCTCAAGCTCGCCCGCGCGCAAAGCGACGTGTCGGCATTGCAGCTGCGCTATGCACAGGTGGTGGCGCCGGACGATGGTGTGATCTCGTCGCGCAGCGCGACAGTCGGCAGCGTGGTCGCCGCCGGCACCGAGTTGTTCCGGCTGATTCGCGGCCAGCGGCTCGAATGGCGCGCCGAAGTGCCCGGCGACCGGCTCAGTGAACTCGAACCCGGCATGCGCGCGGATTTGCGTCGTCCCGGCGATGGCGCGCTGGTGCACGGCAAAATCCGCCAGCTGGCGCCGACCGTCGATCTGCAGAGCCGCAATGCGCTGGTTTATGTCGATCTGCCGAAGGACGCGGGCCTGACTGCCGGACAGTTCGTCGAAGGCGCGTTCGAAACCGGCCAGCATGCCGTACTCAGCGTGCCCGAATCGGCGATCGTGCTGCGCGACGGTCACAGCTACGTGATGACACTCGACGCGCAGCACATCGTTCATCAGCTGAAGGTCACGACCGGCGTGCGCAATGGCGAGCTGATCGCTGTCAGTGGCGAGCTGACGCCAACAACCCAGA
Organism: Solimonas sp.; assembly: GCA_036570585.1. GTDB lineage: Bacteria > Pseudomonadota > Gammaproteobacteria > Nevskiales > Nevskiaceae > Solimonas. Next base: position 7,716 of record DATCXY010000045.1, read on the forward strand.
TCGTCAAATCCGGCGGCAGCTTCATCGGCGACGGTGATCTGGTCAGCGTGGACGCATCATGAACGTGAATTTTTCGGCTTGGTCGATTCATCGCCCGACGCCGGCGATCCTGCTGTTTTTTCTGGCGACCGTCGCCGGCTTTCTCGGCTTTCACGCGTTGCAGATCGCCAAGATGCCGGACTTCGACTTCCCCGGCATCATCGTCGACGTGCAGTTGCCGGGCGCGACACCCTCGCAGCTGGAGACCGAGGTCACGCGCAAGATCGAGGATGCGACCGCGAACATTCCGGGCGCGCGCCATGTGACCTCGACGATATCCGATGGCTTTTCGGAAACCTTCATCGAATTCGAGATCAACAAGGACGTGCAGGAGGCGCTCGACGACGTGCGCGACGCCGTCACCGGCGTGCGTTCGGCGTTGCCGGCCGATGTGCTCGAACCGACGATCAGCCGCGTCACCACCAACGGCAGCTCGATCGCGACCTACGCGATCAGTGCCGACAACATGGATACGGCGGACCTGTCGTGGTTTGTCGACAACATCGTCACCAAGGCGATCATGCCGATCCGCGGCGTCGGCCGCGTCGCACGTTATGGCGGTAGCTCACGCGAGATCCGCGTCGAACTTGATCCGGTCAAGTTGCAGGCCTTTGGTGTCACCGCCGGTGAAATTTCGCGGCAGCTCGGCAACATGCAGCAGGAAGCACCCGGCGGCCGCGGCGATCTCGGCGGGCTCGAACAGGCCGTGCGCACGATCGGCACGGTCAAGACCGCGCAGGATCTGGCGCGCTTCAGTTTTCCACTGAGCGATGGCCGGCGCATCCGTCTCGACCAGATCGCGAACGTGCGCGACACCAATGCAGAGCCGCGCCAGGCCGCAACGCTTGATGGCAAGCCGGTGATCTCGCTGCGCGCGTATCGCGCAAACGGCTCGGCCGAGGCCGAAGTCGCGACCGCGATCGTGGCCGAGGTCGACAAACTCGGCAAGCAATATCCGCACGTCCATTTCGAGCAGATCTACACGACCGTCGGACCGATCCGCCATTCGTATGAAGCGTCGATGCAGGCCCTGCTGGAAGGCGCGATCCTCGCGGTCATCGTCGTCTGGATCTTCCTGCGCGACTGGCGCGCGACGATGATCTCGGCGGTCGCGCTGCCGCTGTCGATCCTGCCGACCTTCGCGTTCATCCATTGGGCCGGCTACACGCTCAACACGATCACGCTGTTGGCGCTGACACTGGTGATCGGCATCCTTGTCGACGACGCCATCGTCGAGGTCGAGAACATCATGCGCCACCTGCGCATGGGCAAATCGCCGAAACAGGCGGCGCTGGAAGCGGCCGACGAGATCGGTCTGGCGGTGATCGCGACCTCGCTGACACTGGTGTCGGTGTTCCTGCCAGTGGCCTTGATGCCCGGCATCGCGGGCCTGGTCTTCAAGCAGTTCGGCTGGACCGCATCGATCGCGATCCTGACCTCGCTGGTCGTCGCCCGTCTGCTGACGCCGATGATGGCGGCCTACATGCTCAGTGCCAAACCGCGCCCGGAACAGGCCGACGGCCCCGTCATGCGCCGCTATCTCCATGCCGTGCGGGCCTGCCTGCGCCATCCGTGGCGGACCTGCATCGCGTCCGCGGTCTTTTTTGGTTTTTCGCTGTGGCTGGCATCGCTGCTGCCGTCCACTTTCATGGATGTTGGCGACGAGGCCCTGTCGATCGTCACCATCGAAGCGCCACCCGGCTCGACGCTGAAGGACACGCTGGCGCTCAACGAGGGCGCATACGAGCGACTGCGCGATATGCCGGAGATCGTCCATATCTACAGCCTGATCGGCAACGGCGTCACCGCTGGCAGCACGGTCTCGAGCGGCGGCAGCGTGACCACCGCAACGCTGCTGATCCCGTTGACGCCACAGAACGATCGCGAACGCACCCAGCAGCAAGTCGAGGCCGAAATGAGCAAGCGGCTGGCGACGCTGCCGGGTGCACGCGTGACGATCGGCGGCAATGGCAGCGGCCAGCAGCTGACGGTGCAACTTGCCAGTGAGGATCCACTGATGTTGCAAGCCACGGCAGAGAAGGTGCTGCACGAGATCCGCACGCTGCGTGGGCTCGGCGGCGCGACGTCATCGGCCAACCTGCTGCGTCCGGAACTGGTGATTCGCCCGGACTTCGCGCGCGCCGCGGAACTCGGCGTCACCGCCGAGGCGATCGGTGATGCGGTGCGGATCGCCACCGCGGGCGACTACGAAGTGATCCTGCCAAAGCTGAACCTGCCGGAGCGGCAGATCTACATCCGCACGATGCTTGATCCGGCGTCGCGCACCGACCTCGACACGATCCGCCAACTGCGCGTCGCGTCGATGCACGGTCCGGTGCCGCTCGCCAACGTCGCCAGCGTCACGGTCGAAGGGGGCCCGGCGCAGATCGACCGCTACGACCGCGCACGCAACGTGACGCTGACCGTCAACCTGCAAGGCAAGGCGCTCGGCGAGGTCAACAAGGAGATCGAAGCACTGCCGGCCATGCGCCACCTGCCGACACAGGTGCATCGCGGCGAAGGCGGCGACGTCGAGTTCATGAATGATCTGTTCGGCAACTTCGCGGTGGCGATGCTGACCGGCATCTTCTGCGTGTACGCCGTCATGGTCTTGCTGTTCCATGACTTCGCGCAGCCGTTCACCGTGCTGACCGCGTTGCCGCTGGCAGCCGGCGGCGCGCTCGGCGCGCTGGTGGTGTTCAGCATGAACCTGTCGCTGGCAACGCTGATCGGTCTGTTGATGTTGATCGGCATTGTCAGCAAGAACTCGATCCTGCTGGTCGAGTACGCGATCGCGGCACGCGATCATCGCGGCCTGTCGCGAACCGAGGCGATCCTCGACGCCTGCCACAAGCGCGCGCGCCCGATCGTGATGACGACGGTGGCGATGATCGCCGGCATGCTGCCGATGGCGCTCAATCTCAGCGGCACCGATTCCAGTTTCCGTTCGCCGATGGCGACTGCCGTGATTGGCGGCCTGATCACGTCCACGGTACTGAGTCTGGTGGTCGTGCCGGTGGTCTACGAGGTCGTCGACAATACCGAAGGCTGGCTGAGCCGCAAGCTGCGTCGACGCCGGCCCGCCGACGGCGAACTCGCCGGCAGCCACTGAACGCAAGGTCCGGAACGACGCTCCGGCCTTTCCTCATCTGGATCACCCGCGCGGCATCGACGGCCGCCGTCGGATCGCGGGCCATAAAAAAGCCCGGTGTCCTGGGGGGAAGGACACCGGGCCACGCTTTCCGGCTATTGGGGGATGCCGGACCCGCCTAGGGAGGGAGGCGGGGAGTGATGACAGGGAGATATCGCCACTCAGAAGATTAGATGCGTCCGGTCGGACGAAGTTCAATGGCCGACGATGAAATTTCTGTCATCGCATTCTTCGGCGGCAAGGCACCGCGATCCGCCCCTTCGTCGCGGACACAAAAAAGCCCGGTGACTTGGGGGGAAGTCACCGGGCCACGCTTTCCGGTCATTGGGGGAATGCCGGACCCGCCCAGGGAGTGGAGGCGGGGAGCGGGGACAGGGAATATCACCCACTCAGAAGATTAGATGCGGCCCACGAAACGAAGTTCAACCTCACCGGGAAAATATTTTTGCAGTGCCGCAATTGATGAAACTGGACGTTATGAATCAATGACTTGCAGCTGCTGATCGAGCCATCAGTTTGCGTGTTTCGAATTAAATTCCGTTCAAGTTCCACTGCTTGCGTGGCCGGTGCCGGAATGTGCCGAATCCCACTCGGAACCGAAGCCGAAATCGGCCACCAGCGGCACGTCCAGCGGCGCGACGCGAACCATGCGGCCGGCGATCTGCGGCGCCAGTTCATGCAGCCGAGCCGTCGGCCCTTCGAACACCAGTTCGTCATGGACCTGCATGATCATGCGGATCTCCGGCGCCGTGGTGCTCAGGAATGCCGCGACGTCGATCATGGCCAGCTTGATTAGGTCAGCCGCCGTGCCCTGCAGCGGCGCATTGATGGCCGTCCGCTCGGCGTACTGGCGCAGCGCGGCGTTGCGTGCGGCGATATTGGGCAGATACAGGCGGCGGCCAAACAGGGTTTCGACGAAGCCGCTTTCACGCGCGCCATGTCGGGTGCTGTCCATGAAGTGACGGACCCCCGGATAACGGCCGAAGAAGCGTTCGATGTAGTTCTGCGCTTCGCCGCGCGCGATGCCGAGCTGGCGCGCCAGACCGAACGCCGACATGCCGTAGATCAGGCCGAAGTTGATCGCCTTGGCGGCGCGGCGCTGGTCGCCACCGACCTGATCGAGCGGCAGGCCGAAGACTTCAGCGGCGGTTGCCTGGTGAATGTCGAGGCCATCGCGAAACGCCGCCTGCAGGCGCGGATCGCCGGAAAAATGCGCCATCAGCCGCAGTTCGATCTGCGAATAGTCGATCGCGAGCAAGGCATTGCCGGGTTCGGCAATGAACGCCTGGCGGATGCGGCGACCTTCGACGTTACGCACCGGGATGTTCTGCAGGTTGGGATCGGACGACGACAGTCGCCCGGTCGCGGCGACCGCCTGGTGGTACGAGGTGTGAACGCGGCCGGTATGCGGATTGACCGCCAGCGGCAGCTGTTCGGTATACGTCGAGCGCAGCTTCTGCAGCGCGCGCCAGTCGAGGATCACGCGCGGCAGTGGATGCGTCGCGGCCAGCTCTTCGAGCACGTCTTCGGCGGTCGACGGCTCGCCTTTCGGCGTCTTGCCGAGCACCGGCAGCTTGAGCTGCTCGTAGAGGATCACGCCGAGCTGCTTCGGGGACCCGAGATTGAATTCGCCGCCGGCTTCGCGAAATGCGTCCGACTGCAAGGTCGCCATGCGCTCGGCGAGTTCGAGCGAGATCTTGCCCAGCAGTGGCACATCGAGCTTGACGCCGTTGCGCTCGACTTGCGCCAGCACCGGCACCAGCGGCATCTCGATGGTTTCGTAGACTTTGTTCAATGCGGCATCGGCGGCGACGCGCGGATGCAACACCTCATGCAGGCGCAACGTGATGTCGGCGTCTTCGGCCGAATAGTTCGCGGCCAGATCGAGCGCGACCTGATTGAAGGTCAGCTGGTTCTTGCCCTTGCCGGCGATATCGGTGAACGAGATCGTCTTGTGGCCCAGATATTTGTCAGCCAGCGTGTCCATGTCGTGGCGGTTGCCGGCGGCATCCAGCACGTAGCTCTGCAGCATGGTGTCGTGCGCAACGCCCGCGAGCATGATGCCGTGGCGTGCGAACACATTGATGTCGTATTTCAGGTTCTGGCCGACTTTCGGACGCATGGCGTCTTCGAGCAGCGGCTTGAGTTTTCCGAGCACGACATCGCGCGACAGTTGCGGCGGCACGCCGAGGTAGTCGTGCGCGACCGGCACGTACCAGCCGGCGCCGTCTTCAACGGCGAACGCGATGCCGACCAGATTCGCGCGATTCGCTTCGAGGCTGTCGGTTTCAGTATCGACGCAGATCAGCGCCGCGGCTTCGAGCTTGTGCAGCATCACCTCGAAGGTTTCTTCGTCGACGACCAAGGTCGCGGTTGTCGGCCGCGCCGGCGGCGTCTCGGCGTCAACGTCGACCGCCGAGACCAGCGATGTCGCCTGCTGCTCCTGCGTCTGCGCCGGCGGCAGTTCGGCGCCGCCCTTGTTCAGGTCGTCGACCCAGCGACTGAACCCGAGCCGCGTGTACAGCGCGATGAGTTTTTCGTTGTCCGCAGCGCGCGGCTTCAGCTCGTCGAGCGCGATCGGCAGCTCGACATCGCAGCGGATCGTCGCCAGCTGCCGGGCCAGTGGCAGCTGTTCCAGATGTGCCCGCAGCTTTTCACCGACCTTGCCCTTGATCGCGTCCGCATTCGCAACGACGCCATCGAGCGAGCCGTATTCGTTCAGCCACTTTGCCGCGGTCTTCGGACCGACACTGGGAATACCGGGGATGTTGTCGACGCTGTCGCCCATCAGCGCGAGGTAGTCGACGATGCGATCCGGCGGCACGCCGAAGCGCTCGATCACGCCGTCGTGATCCATCGTCCGGTTCTTCATCGTGTCGAGCAGCTTCACGCAGTCGCCGACCAGCTGCGCCATGTCCTTGTCGCCAGTGACGATCAAGACGTGCTGGCCGCGATCGGCGGCACGCTGCGCGTAAGTGCCGATCACGTCGTCGGCCTCGACGTCCGGCTCGGCGATCACCGGCAGGCCAAGGCCTTCGATCATCTCGACGATCGCCGGATATTGCAGCTTGAGATCCTGCGGCGTCTCGTCGCGATTCGCCTTGTAGTCGGCGTACAGCTCATGGCGGAAGTTGGTGCCCGGCGCATCGAAGATCACGCCGATTTCCTCGGGCGCGTAGTCCTTCAGCAAGCGCCGCAGCATGTTGCCCATGCCGTAGACCGCGCCGGTCGGCTCGCCTTGCTTGTTCGACAATGGCGGCAGCGCGTGAAATGCGCGAAACAGCCACGACGAGCCATCGATCAGGATCAGGGGTCGCTTGCTGTCGCTGCAGTGCTCAGCCATGCGTCGCGTTCCTCCGCAATCCGCCGCAGCCTGCGCGCGCTTCTGCCGGTGCAGGGTTCACGGCAGCAGCGCCTCGCCGCGCACCAGATCATCGAAGGTCTCGCGCGTACGGATCACATACTCGCGGACGCCATCGATCATCAGTTCGGCCGCGCGCGGCCGCGAGTTGTAATTCGATGCCATGGTGAACCCGTAGGCACCCGCGGTACGCACGGCGAGCAGGTCGTCGCTTGCGATCGCCAGCGAGCGCTCCTTGCCGAGCCAGTCGCCGGACTCGCAGACCGGGCCGACGACATCGTAAGTCTTCGTCTCGCGACCGCTCTGCTCGACCACCGGCACGATGTCCATCCAGGCCTGATACAGCGTCGGCCGGATCAAATCGTTCATGGCCGCGTCGACGACCGCGAATCGCTTGTCCTCATTGCCCTTGAGCCCGAGCACCCGCGTGACCAGGATGCCGGCGTTACCGGCGATCGCGCGACCCGGCTCGGTGTAGATCTTCAGGCCGGTGGCCTGCAGCTTCGGCCGCAACGCCGCCGCCCAGTCGCGCGGCGCGATCGGCTGCTCGTCGTGATAACGCACGCCGAGGCCGCCGCCGACATCGAGATGGCGCAGTTGAATGCCCTGCGCGGCGAGTCGCGCCACCAGCGCGAGCACGCGATCGAGCGCATCGATGAACGGCGCGACGTCAAGCAGCTGCGAGCCGATGTGGCTGGCGATGCCGTCGATCTCGATGCCGTCCATCGTCGCGGCGCGCCGATACAGGCGCTCGGCGCTGGCGATGTCGACCCCGAACTTGTTGTTCTTCAGGCCGGTGGAAATGTACGGGTGCGTCTTGGCGTCGACGTCCGGATTGACGCGTAGCGCGATGCGCGCACGCTTGTTCATCAGCCGCGCGGTCGCGTCGACGAGTTCGAGCTCGTACTCGGACTCGATGTTGAAGCAGTGAATGCCGATGTCGAGCGCGAGGCGGATTTCGGCTTCGCTCTTGCCGACACCGGAGAACACGATCTTGTCGGCGCTGCCGCCAGCGCGCAGCACGCGTTGCAGTTCGCCGCCGGAAACGATGTCGAAGCCGGCACCGAGCCGGGCCAGCGTCTGCAGCACGGCGATGTTCGAGTTGGCCTTGACCGCGTAGCAGACCTGGTGATCGAGGCCGGCCAGCGCCTCGTCGAACGCGCGGTAATGGCGTTCCAGCGTCGCACGCGAATAGATGTACAGCGGCGTGCCGTGCTGCTCGGCAAGCTGCCGCACGGAAACGTCTTCGGCGTACAGCTCGCCGTTGCGGAATTCGAAATGGTCCAAGCGGAAACCCTGCGGTCTGGATTAAGGCGTCGGTGAAGATGTCGACGGTGTGTTGTCGTCGGGTGCCGACGCCGGTGCGGCGCTGCCATCGGTGACCGGCGCCGTCGGCGCGGCATCCGGTTCGGCGGCGTCCGTATTGGCCGCGTCGGGTTCGCTGCCTTTCACGGGCTCAGCCGGCTTGTCCTTGTGCTTGACCGGGGGCTGGCCACGATCCGGGAGATACAGCGCACCGGACTGTCCGCAGGCGGACAGCAACACGAGCAAGCACAGCGCGGTCAGGAACTTCGGCATTGATCAGCCACCGGACGGGAGGCGCAGTTTAGCGCGCTTCGCCGCGCCGGCCGCGCGTTGGCGAATCAAGCGCGTACGGCGACAATCGCGGCCATGAAAGTCCTCAAGAATACCAACGAGATCATTCTCGAACCCGCCGAACCGGCGCACAGCGCAGTGATCTGGCTGCATGGCCTGGGCGCCGACGGCAATGATTTCGTGCCGCTGGTGCCGGCCCTCGATCTGCCGCGCGACGCGGCAATCCGCTTCATCTTTCCGCACGCACCAATGCGGCCGGTGACGCTCAACGGCGGCATGCCGATGCGCGCCTGGTACGACATCGTCGGCCTCAGCACCGGCGATGCCCAGGACGACACCGGCGTACGCGCGTCCGAACAGATTGTGCGCGGCTATCTCGACCGGCAGCTCGCGATCGGCATTCCCGCTTCCCGCATCATCCTCGCGGGTTTCTCGCAGGGTGGGGCGATGACCTTGCATACCGGGCTGCGCCTGCCGCAAGCGATTGCTGGCCTGATTGCACTGTCGTCGTATGTCCCGCTGCATGAACACCTGGAGGCCGAAGCCACGCCAGCCGGGCGACAGACCCCCATCTTCATCGCCCACGGTGATCGCGATCCGGTCGTGCCGTTCGCCTGGGGCGATGGCAGCGCGAGTGGATTGAAGGAACGCGGCTATCAGGTCGAATGGCATCGCTACGCGATGGCGCACGAAGTTTGCGAAGACGAGATCGCCGAGATCGGTGTGTTCCTGCGCGCCTGCCTGCACCTGTAGGAGTGCGCCTTGCGCGCAACCTCAGCATCGGCCACGCCGGTCGCGCGCAAGG
>DATCXY010000046.1:0-3728 GCA_036570585.1 Solimonas sp.
CCGGGCATCACCAGCTGCACGTCCGGATACGCCGCCTTGAACTGGGCCGGCGTTGGCTTGCCGGCAATGAACTGATCGAAGGCGTTCATATCGGTGACGTAACCGTGCACCACTTCGGACTTGTTCATCGGGGCATTCTGCTGGCACGCGCCGAACAGTGACAGCGTCGCGAGCAATGCGAGAGCGGGGATACGCATGCGTGGGCTTCCTGATTCAGTGGCAGTCGCAACATCATGCCTCGTTTCGCACTGTCCGCGCGCGGTGTGTCGTCGGCTAGTCGGCGAGGTTTTTCGCTTCCGAGATCGCCAGGGCTTCCGCCGCGGGCAGCCGACTGCGCATCAGCCAGGGATGAACGAATACGGTCGACAGAATGACGACGACACCGAGATAGAAGCTGGCGCCAAGCTCGCGCTGCTCGCCGAGCAAGGCGACCGCCAGCAGGATCGCGTACACCGGTTCGAGATTGACAGCGAGCAGCGCCGAGAACGTCGGCAAGCGTCGCAGCGCAACCAGTGCCAACGTGAACGGCAACAGCGTGCATGCAAAAGCGAGAATCAATAGCAGGATCAGATCGTGTCGCGCCGGGACGGCGAACACGCCGAGGCTGAAACCATCGCCGGCCGACCATGGCAACAACAACGTCAACAGCAGTGCGCCGGTGCCCAGCTCCAGTGTTGTCACCAGCAAGGCATCGGCACGTTCGACGTGACGTTTATTGAGTGCGCTGAAGCAGGCGACAAACAGCGCCGACAGAACACCCACCCAGAAACCGGAACGCATGCCGGATGGAATCCCGCCGACGACCAGCGCCACGCCCGGCACCACTGCGATACCGAGCAGGATCTCGCGCACCTCCATGCGCCGGCCAGCAATCCACGGCTCGATCAACGACAGGAATACCGGCCCGAGCGCGATGCAGGTCACCGCGACCGACGCGTTGGCGAGCTTGATCGCAGCAAAGAACGTCAGCCAGTGCAGGGTCACCAGTACGCCAATGCCGGCGTAGATGGCGATCAATTGCCACGACAGCGCGCGCAGGCCGCGCCAGATGCGCGGCAACAGGATCAGCGTGGCGACCACCAACGCCATGCGCCACCACACCAGCGTCATTGCCGGTAGCGCAATCAGTTTGCCGAGAATCGCCGTGAACCCCCACAGCAATACACAGCAGTGAATTTGCAGCTGGGCTTTGATCGGTGACGACATGGGCACGCACTGGCGAACGGTGCCGCAGCTTGACGCCGCACTGACGGCTTGAGAAGTCCGCCGCTGCGGCGCCTCGTCACTTCACCCGCTCATCTCGATCAGAAATCGCCGTAACGGCGACGACGCCGGTTCTGCAGCAACCACGGCAACAACAGACCGAGAATGACGCCACCGCTCAGCAGACCCGCACCGGCGATCAGCGTTGCGCGCTTGGCACGCTCACCATCGAAACGCTGCGCGGCCGCCGCCATCGCCTGCTCCTTGGCGGCAAGCTCGGCTTTCAGCCGTGTGTTTTCCTGCGACAGCTCAAACGCAGGGCGCGTCGCATCGATCTGCGTTTTCGCGCTCTTGAGTTCGTCCTGCAATGATTTGATCTGGGTTCGTGCGGCATCGAGATCCGACTTCATCTGCGATAGCCGATCCTTCGCCGCTGGCTGGCCGGAGAGATAGCGCGCCGTCATCCAGCCTTCGGCGCCGGCGCTAGTCCGCACGCGCGCAAAACTCTGCTCGCCGAGCGTCTCGAGCATCGTCACTTTGTCGCCACTGTGCAGGACCCCGATCGATGCCGCGTCGTTGCGCGGCGCTTCGCGCAACGTGACGGAAACATCATCGGTTATGTATTGGGGAGTACCTTCGGCATAGGCGAGCGGCACGGCGAAAATGAGCGCGAACAACAGATAGGCGGGATTCATGGTCGGGCGAGTCTAACAATGCACTCTTGTGACGAAAACCCGTACGCCTTCAGCTGCGCTTCAGCACTGTTGCGAACGACGTCGCTTGCCGGCTTCGAAGCGACGGATTTCTTCGGCTGCCTGCGGCTGCAGCGGCCGCACGATCTGCGGCTCGCCGTTCTCGTTGACCGAAACCATCGTGAAGAAACAGCTATTGGCATGACGCACGACATCCTTGCGGATGTCCTCGGCGATGACCTTGATGCCGACTTCCATCGACGTGCGGCCGGTGTAGTTGACTGACGCGAGAAAGTGCACCAGCTCACCGACGTAGATCGGCTGAAGGAACATGACGCGATCGACTGACAGCGTCACCACGTAGCTGCCGGCATAACGACTCGCGCAGGCGTAAGCGACCTGATCGAGCAGCTTGAGGATATGGCCACCGTGCACATTGCCGGAGAAATTGACCATGTCCGGCGTCATCAACACGGTCATCGTCAGTGTGTGCTTCGGCAGATCCATTATTCACCTCCCCCCAAGGAAGCTGGCTCAGAGCGCCAGTCGTCGCAGATCGCCGAGCAATTTCGACAGCAGCACGATGAAACGCGCGGCGTAAGCCCCATCGATCACGCGATGATCGTACGACAGCGACAACGGGCATAGCAGGCGCGGCGCAAACTGCTTGCCGTCCCAGACCGGCTTGATCTGACTCTTCGACACGCCGAGGATCGCGACTTCCGGTGCATTGACGATCGGCGTGAAGAAACTGCCGCCGATGCCGCCGAGCGACGAGATCGAAAAGCATCCGCCTTTCATTTCATCAGCTTTCAATTTGCCGTCGCGAGCTTTCCTGGCAAGCTCCGCGGTTTCCTGCGCGAGTTGCACGATGCCTTTCTGATCGGCATTGCGCACGACCGGCACGACCAGACCGTTCGGTGTGTCGGCGGCGAAGCCGATGTGCAGGTATTTTTTCAGGATCAGGTTTTCGCCATCCGCTGCGAGCGAACTCGCAAACTCGGGGTACTGCTTGATCGCGGCGGTGACAGCCTTGATCACGAATGGCAACAAGGTCAGTTTGACGCCGCCTTCTTCGCTCTGCGCCTTGCGGAACGCTTCAAGCTCGGTGATGTCCGCTTCATCGGTTTGCGTGACATGCGGCACGTTCAGCCACGCACGATGCAGGTGCGCGGCCGACAGCTTGCGGATACGCGCAAGCGGCCGGGTCTCAATCTCGCCGAACTGCGCGAAGTCGACCGCCGGGATGGTCGGGATACCGCCGCCGGACATTGCCGAATTCGCCGGCGCTTGCGCGAGCCGGTTCTTGACGAAACCCTGCACGTCTTCGATGACGATACGGCCGCGCGCCGCCGAGCCGCGCACCTGCGACAGATCGACGCCGAGCTCGCGCGCGAACTTGCGCGTCGCCGGCCCGGCATACGGCACCTGGCCGTCGCTCTTCGCGGATGCTGGCGGCGCGATCGGCGCGGCGTCGCTGACTTGCGCCTGCACGGCCTTCGACGCTGGCGTCGCCGGCGGCGACGCTTCGGCTGGCTGGTCGGCGTCTGGTGCGCGTTTCGCTGCAGGTTCCGTCTATGCCACAGCGCCGAGCAGCGTGCAGACCGCAGCGCCCTGCGAGACCTTGTCGCCAACCTTGAGCCTGAGACCGTGGACAACGCCTGACGCCGGTGCCGGCACTTCGAGCGTCGCCTTGTCCGATTCGAGCACGAGCAGCGGCGCGTCCTTGTCGATGCTGTCGCCGTCCTTGACCAGCAATTCGATGACGGGCACGTCGTGGTAGTCGCCGATATCCGGAATCGTCACGTCCATGTTGCCGGCGCCGCCGTCGGG